>DATDUI010000060.1:0-17597 GCA_035290465.1 Candidatus Nanoarchaeia archaeon
TTTTTAGGTTTTAAATTAATTAAAAAACCAATTATAAAAAACAATAAAATTTAAAACTAAAAGTTTAATAAATAATATTATGCGTGGATAGGTCAATGGCTAGACTTTCTGCCCTCCAAGCAGAATATCCGGGTTCGAATCCCGGTCCGCGCATTTAATTTCTGGGATGAGAACCCGAGGGTTCGGCGAGTAACTTCGTGGTAGAAATGATAATCCAAATAATTTCGAGCGAGGTTACGAGAACAGGTCCGCGCATTTAATTTCTGGGATGAGAACCCAAGGGTTCGGCGAGTAACTTCGTGGTAGAAACAATAATCCAAATAATTTCGAGCAAGGTTACGAGAAAGAGTAACTTCGTGGTAGAAACAATAATCCAAATAATTTCGAGCGAGGTTACGAGAAAGAGTGAATTCGTGGTAGAAATAATAATCCAAATAATTTCGAGCGAGGTTACGAGAAAGAGTGAATTCGTGGTAGAAACAATAATCCAAATGATTTCGTGCGAAGTTACGAGAACAGGTCCGCACATATTTTAAAAAAATTTATAAACCATACAAGGGAGATAATTTTATGAAAAATTTATATTTTGAATGCAAGAGCAAAGAAAAATTGAAAGAAGAACTACTGGAAGGAACAAATTGGAAAATTCCATTAAGAATAAATCAGGAAGGCCAAGAAGTTTTTAAAGGATTTAATTTTTTTTCTCCGGCAAAGGTGATTTCTCCGGATATTACAAGATTTATTTTAGCTAAAGAAATAAAAGAAGAACCAAGATCAATTGTGGGGGTTTTAAAAACAGGAGTCTATAATGACTTTGGTGAACTTCCAGATTATTGGGCAATAAATTTTATTGATGTCAGGGAAGATAAACAGAAACAAAAAATCGCAACAGGGCTATATCAAGAATTGAATAAAATACTTACACCAGAAGATTATCTTGTTGGAACATACCTTTCAAAATTAGGTCGTGAAGCAAAACTTCATCAAAAAAGAAAAGAGATTATAACCGTTTGCCCTAATTTTGATACCTCAGATGATTTCTGGAAATATTGCGAAGAAAAGGGATTAATTCGTGATAAATTCATAAATTATAAATAACATTAATTCTTTGAAAATTTATGAAAAACCCGAAAAGAATAGTTTTAATTGGCGGAGGAACAGGAATTTATACGCTTCTTAGCGGATTGAAAAAACATGATTGCATTTTAACTTCAATTGTTTCTATGATGGATTCAGGGGGTTCAACAGGTCGGCTTATTGATGAATTTGGAACTCTTCCAGTAGGGGATATCAGAAGAAGCATTATTGCTCTTTCAGAAAATCGAGAGATTATGAGAACACTTTTTGAATATAGATTTAAAGAAGGAGCAGGTTTAAAAGATCATTCAATGGGCAATTTAATTTTAACTGCTTTAACAAAAATAACAGGAACAGAAGAGGAAGGAATTAATTCGGCATGCAAGATTCTAAATGTTAAAGGAAATGTTTTACCTGTAACACTTGAAAAAAGCAATCTATGTGCAGAATTAGAAAATGGCGAGATTGTTAAAGGTGAAACAAATATTGATATCCCTAAACATAATTCAAATTTAAAGATTAAAAAATTATTTTTAGAACCATATGCTTTTGCACATGAAAAGGCAATTAAAGCAATTAAAGAAGCAGACATAATTGTTTTGGGTCCGGGTGACCTTTATACAAGTACAATTGCGAATTTGGTTGTTGAAAATATTTCAAATGCAATAAATGAATCAAAAGCAAAAAAAGTTTACGTTTGCAATCTTATGACAAAAAATGGTGAAACAAATAATTTTACTATTACTCAGCATTTAAATGAATTAATTAAATACTTAGGAAAAGATTGTCTGGATTATGTAATTTATAACTCAAAAATGCCTTCGCAAGAAAGATTGGATAAATATAAGGGCGAAGAATCTCAGACGGTAAAAATTGATTCTGAAAATTTTAAAAAATTTAAGGCGAAATTTATTGGAGAAAATTTAATTTCAGAAGCTTCATTAGTTCGACATAATGAAGAGATAATTGCTAAGTTGATTTTGAGCTTAGAATAAATTTTTAAACTCATACTTAATAGAAAGATTATGAGAATAGATATTGTGTCTGCATTAAATTCAAGTTATATTACTATTGACCCAAAAGATAAAAATCATGATGTCATGAGATTTTATCAGAATTTACCAGTAGTTCGCCAAGTACAGACTATAAATAAACACCCTTTTTTAGAGGTACTTTCTTTGGCAGATATTGTTAAAAAATTTCCAAATTTTTTTATTAACAACTTTCTAGCTTTTGACGAAAATCATCAAAAAAAAGTTTGTGGGAATGAAAGATTAGGAAACATACTAAAAAGTGATGAAATAATTGAACTTTTTCAAACATATGAAAAAGGTAATGAAATTTGGGAACAATTTCAAAAAGATAAAATTGCATATAGACATGGAGAACGAAAAACTCACCCTTTGCAAGATAAACCTTCATGGTTAGAAAGAATAGATAAATTATTTGAGGGGAAATCACATTTAGATGAATTTTCAGTTTCAGTCCAGAATCAAATAATCAGACAACATTCTGCAAATAATTTTTTATATACAAAAGAGAATGGTTTACCTTGCAATGTAAATCTTGATGGCTTAACATTAAAAGTCGCAGAAGAAGACGGAACAAATAATCACGGGCATGACAGATATTTATTTGAAGAATTTCAAATTAAAGATATTGAATTATTAATGCCAAATGGACAAGATAAAATATTCCCAGTTAGAGTGGTCGAGTTAAAATTAATAAATTCAAAACAAGGTTATGGGGATTATAATTTTACAAAAGAATTTTATAAAAAATAAAATCTTACCAACCAGTCCTCTTAAATTTTTTTTCTAAATCTGCAATACTGAAACTTATCAAAGTTGGTCGCCCGTGCGGACATGAATAAGGATTATCAGTTTTTCCTAAATTTTCTATTAACTGTCGCATTTCTACACTTGTTAATTCTTCTCCTGCTTTTACTGATGCACGGCATGCAAAACGAATTATTCTTTCTTCAATTTCTTTGTCGACTATTTTTCCGTTTAAATTTACAATTTCATTAATAACATCCAATAATAAAGTTGATTTTAACCTTCCAAAAATTTCAGGGATAGTTGTTAATTTTATTGAATTATTTCCAAAATCATCAAAATTAAAACCTAAGGATTCAAAGAAAGTTTTATTATTTAATGAAGCACGATATTGGATAGGTGTTAATTCAATTATTCTTGGCATTAATAGGTTTTGTTTTTTTATTGCTCCGGATTTTTTTTCATTCATAAATTTTTCATAATTAACTCTTTCTTCTGCAGCATGCTGATCAAGGACAATTAATCCTTCAGGATTTTCTCCTATAATATAAGTCTTATTAATTTGCCCAAGCAGATAAAAATTTTCAAAGATATTTTTCTTTTTTATTTCGTTATTCTCAATAAAAGAAATATCTTTTTTTAGAGAATCTTTAACCATTAATACAGATTGCTTATCTTTTGCAAATTCATATTTTTTTATCGGTTTATGATTTGTTTCATTTTCCAGCGAAGCAGAAACAATTAGGTTGCTATTTTGAAAAGCATTTTTTATTGAATTAAAAATAATTCCTGAAATTAATTCTTCTTTTTTAATACGAATTTCAGTTTTTGCAGGATGAACATTTACATCAATTTCTTTGGGTTCAATTAATATTTCCAAGATAAAAACAGGATGACGATTTATAAAAAGTAAAGTTTTGTACGCTTCATAAATTGCCTGCGAAATAAGATTATTTTTTACATATCTTTTATTTACATATAAAGACTGGTCAGATTTATCTGCCCGTGTTAACACAGGTTTTGAAATATAACCTTTAACGATAACTCCATTTTCTTCATAATTTACATTGATTAAATCTTTTGCAATTTCAGGACCATAGATAAAGATTATATTATTAATTAAGAAATTAGTTTTATGTGAATTTAAAATTTCTTTGCCATTATGAATTAATTTGATTGCAACATCATTTTTTATTAAAGCATATTTTGTAATGATATTAATTATTTTTGAAAGTTCAATTTCATTACTTTTAAGAAAGTTTTTTCTTGCTGGAACGTTAAAGAATAAATCATTTACTTCTATTATTGTTCCGCTTGAACAACCGATATTTTCTTCTTTAATTAATTTACCCCCTTCAACTTCAATAAATGTTCCTAAAGAAGAATCAAAAGTTTTAGTGATTATTTTTAAATTTGAAATTTCGGCAATTGAGGCTAAAGCTTCACCACGAAAACCTAAAGAATTAATTGAAAATAAATCTTCTTCATTATTTATTTTTGAAGTTGTATGACGCTTATATGAAATCAAGGCATCTTCTTTAGTCATCCCTGAACCATTATCGGAGATTTTAATTTTTTTTATTCCTGCTTCATATATTTCTATTTTTATTTCATCTGCTCCTGAATCAAAAGAATTTTCTAATAATTCTTTAACAACTGAAGCAGGTCTTTCAATGACTTCCCCTGCAGCGATTTTGTTTATTATCGAATTGTCAAGAAGTTTAATTACCATTAAAGAAATAAAAACAAACTATTTTTATTAATTTATGTTTAAAAAATTACAGCTTTTTTAACAAACCTTTTTTCAAGAATAAGTCTCCACGAATAATTTTCAAAAGTGGCTGATAACAATTATGATAAACACCACTTTGCTGGCTTCTTCCATTGCATTCACCAACTTTACAACTTCCCTGATATTTGCAAGGTCTTTGTTCTTTTGCATACTTTATTTCATATACCATCTTTTAAGTTAAGAGTTAAATGTTTATTAACAATTTGGCAAAATTAATTAACATTTGTTAAGTAAATTAAAAAAGTTTATATATTTGTTAAGTTTGTTAAAAATATTGACAAATAAATTAATCATTTGCTAATTAAAAATGGACCAAATTGATACAAAGATATTAAATGTTTTATTGGAGAATTCTAATCTTTCATATAGAAAAATTGCAAGTTTTGTCGGTGTTTCAGGCGTTACTGTGCTAAAAAGAATGAAAGAGCTAGAAAAAGAAAAAGTGATTAAGAATCATACAATAAATTTAGATTATGAAAAGTTGGGTTATGATGTTAGTGCAATAATAAACATGCGAATAACACACGGAATGTTCAAAGAAGCTGAAAAAAAATTAAGTAAGGAACCAAATGTTTTTGCAATTTATGATATAACCGGAGATTTTGATGCAATGATGATTGCGAAATTCAAAAACAGAAAATCATTAAATACTTTTTTAAAAAAAATTCAGGAATATGATTTTATTAAAAAAACTGAGACAAGTTTAATTTTAAATACAATTAAAGAAGAGAATATAAGGATTTCTTAATTCTCAAATTTATCCCACTTTCCTTCTTCAATTAAGTTCATAATTCTTTTTGCAGAATTTACAACAGCTTCCGGCACTCCTGCAAGTTTTGCAACCTGAATTCCATAACTTTTGTCTGTTCCGCCTTCGATAATTTTTCTTAAAAAGATTATCCTGTCATTTGTTTCTTCTATTGCAATGTTATAATTTTTTATTCCTTTAAACATTTGTTCCATTTTATTTAAGTGATGATAATGTGTTGCAAACAAAGTTTTTGCCTGTATTTTGTTATTCAAATATTCGGCAATTGCCCATGCCAGCGATACACCGTCATAAGTTGAAGTTCCACGCCCAATTTCATCTAAAATTACTAAAGAATTTTTTGTGGCATTATTTAAAATATTTGCTGTTTCGCTCATCTCTACCATAAAAGTTGATTGCCCGTGAACAAGATCATCGTATGCTCCGATCCTACTAAAAATTCTATCAATGGTTGGAAGATTTACACTTTTTGCAGGGACAAAACAACCTATTTGTGCCATTAAACAAATTAATGCTATTTGCCTTAGATATGTAGATTTTCCTGCTAAATTTGGTCCGGTAATAATCATTGTCCTTTTGTCATTATTAAGATTGCAAGAGTTTGTTATAAAATCAATATTTGAAAATGCTTCTATTACAGGATGCCTTGAAGAATCTATTTCTAAAATTCCGTATGAATTAAAAGAGGGTTTACAATAATTATTTTCTTCTGAGACAATTGCAAAAGAGATAAAACAATCAAGTTTTGCAATTATTTTTGAAGCTAATTGAATTTGAGGGATATATTGTTTTAAATCTTCTAATAACTTAAAAAATAATTCCTGTTCAAGTTCAAATATTCTTTCTTCTGCACCTAAAATTTTAGCTTCTTTTTCTTTTAATTCTTCGGTGATAAAACGCTCTGAATTAACCTGAGTTTGTTTACGAATATAATCACTTGGAACTAAATGAAGATTTGATTTTGTAATTTCAATATAATATCCAAAAACACGATTATAATTAATTTTCAATGATTTTATTCCTGAACGTTGTCTTTCTCTTTCTTCTAATTCTGTTAAATATTTTTTTGTATTATGAGTTAGTTCCCGCAATTCATCTAATTCAGAATTATAGCCATTACGAATAATATTTCCTTCACGGATAATTGTATTTGGCTCATCTTTTATTGCGTTCTGAATTTTTTTTCTTGCCATTTCCAAGTCAGGAATTTTAGAAATTTTTTGCAATTCAAAACTTTTAGTTTTTTCTAAAAGTTCTTTAATTTTAGGCAAGAATGCTAATGATTGTTTTAATGCAACCAAATCTTTAGGATTTGCATTTCCATATGCTACTCTTGCAATTAATCTTTCAATGTCATAAACATTTTGCAAAGAATTATTTAAATCAGAACGTAAAAAAATATTTTCTTTTAATTCTTCAACAGAATCTAAACGATTTTGGATTGAATCTTTGTCTATTAAAGGCGAAATAATCCATCTTTTAATTAAACGTTTTCCCATAGGAGTTTTTGTTTTATCAAGCACTCCTAACAATGTAGAATTTTCACTTTGCAAAATTATGTTATTTAATAATTCTAAATTTCTAATGGTTGCATTATCTAAATACATGTAATTATTTAATTCGTATTTTTGAATTTTATTTATATGAGTTAGAGCATTTTGCTGTGTATTTTTTAAATAGGACAATAATGCTCCGGAAGAGCTTTGCATTAATTTATCTTGTATTCCAAAACCATCTAAATTTAATGTTTTAAAATGATTATTTAATGTTTCCATTGCTTTTTCATGGTAAAAAAATCTATCATCGTAAGAATTAATTAAATGGTCTTTTTTTAGATTTAAAATAAATTCTGATTCTTCTAAAGACATTGGAAAGATAATCTCTGCAGGATTAATTCTTTTTAACTCGTTTAAAAATTGGTCAAGATTTAATTTTGTGGTTAAAAATTCTCCTGTAGAAAGGTCACAAAAACTTACTGCGAACTCATCGTTTTCTTTTATAAAACTTAAGAGATAATTATTTGATCCTTGTTCAAGGATTAAAGATTCAACTACTGTTCCGGGGGTTATTATTCTTACAAGGTCCCTTTTTACTAAACCTTTTGCTTTTTTAGGATCTTCTATTTGTTCAACAATTCCTACTTTGTATCCTTTTTTTACTAATTTTGCTAAATAAGGATCAAGTGCGTGATAAGGAAGACCTGCTAAAGGTGCTTTGAATTCACCTTTTCCTCTTGAAGTTAGGGTTATTTCTAATTCTCTGGCAACAGTTTTTGCATCTTCAAAAAAAGTTTCATAAAAATCTCCCATCCTAAAAAGAATTATGCAATCCGGATTTGCATTTTTAATTTTCATATATTGCTGCATTCCAGGAGTTAGTTGAGTCATTTAAAAAATGAGAATAGAAGGATTTTTATTAATTTTGGTGAAAGGATTCTAAAACAATAATCCTTTTAAACAATAAAAATTTATTGGAAGAATGAAAAAGCCAATATTAGGAATATTTTTGTTAGGGGCTTCAATCATTGGAAATTATGCACATAATGTTCAAGCAAACGATTTGTCAGTATATAAACCAAAAGAAGAATACCCCATGGCAGTCGGAGATTTAAACGGAGACAATTTTCCAGAAATTATATATGATACAGGAATTATGAAAAAAAATCAAAATGGAGAAAACACACATAGATTAATGCTATTAAAAAATCTAAAAAATAATTCCTTTGAAAAAAAATTATTAGACTTAGATATCCCTTACCACCCCATGGGAAGTTCTTATGAATATAAGATTATGGATATGGATTCAGAGGGTTTCAATGAAATTGTTGTTAAGGGAAAAAATTATTTGGCAATATTCAAAAATAAAGGAGATTTTAATTTTGAAAAAATACAAATATACCCTGAAAAATAAATTTTTTTAATTTAAAATAAATATTTTCTTTATAAGAATCTTTTTAAACTTTCAATTAAACAATATAACATGGAAAGCTTATCAAAATTACATAATAAATATTATAAGCATTTATTATTGCTTTCAGTTTTACTTTTAGTATCATCATTTGGATATCTGGGATTTTTTTATTCACAAAATAATGATTTTATTTACAAAGATATTTCTTTAACAGGGGGAACAACAGTTACAATTACTGATAAGGTTAATGCTGAAGATTTAAAGAGGAATTTAGAGGATAAACTTGATGAAATTACTACCAGGGAGATTTATGATTTAATTACTAAAGAACAAAAGGCATTAGTTATTGAAACAAAAACAGATGGAGAGACAGCTAGATTAATTTTAGAAGAATATCTGGGATATGAATTAACAAGTGAAAATTCCAGTTTTGAGTTTACCGGTTCAACTTTAAGCGAAAATTTTTATCAACAATTATTAGTTGCAATTTTATTCGCGTTTGTTTTTATGGGGATAATTGTTTTTATTTTATTCAGAACTTTTGTTCCTTCAGTAGCAGTTATTATCTCGGCATTTGCAGATATTATTATGACTTTAGTTGTTGTAGATTTATTTGGGATAAAGATGTCAAGTGCGGGTATTGTTGCTTTCTTAATGCTTATTGGTTATTCTGTTGATACAGATATTTTACTTACAACCAGACTTCTGAAAAGAAGTGAGGGGTCATTAAATCAAAGGATTTATGGTGCTTTTAAAACAGGAATGACTATGACATTAACTTCACTAATGGCAGTAATTGTTGCATTATTAATTGTTCAATCTTTTTCAATTGTTTTGACGCAAATTTTTACTATTCTTTCAATTGGTTTAATTTTTGATATGTTTAATACATGGGTTACTAATGTTTCAATTTTAAAATGGTATATGGAGAAGAAAAAATGATGAAATTGACATGGAGAATTTGGTTATTAATAATTCTTTTAGTTATGTCATTAATTTCAATTTTTGGTATTCCTCCAACATTTATGCAAAAAGGGGTTATTGTTACAAGCATTGATTCAAACTCTACTGCATTTATTCAAGGGTTAAAACAAGGACAAGTTATTACGGGAATTGATGGGGAAGAGATCAATAATTTAGAAGATTATACGAGAATTATCCAAGGGAAATATTTAACAGATGAAAATGTTAAAACTACAATTAATACTAAGGATTCAGAGATTATTTTATTTACAAATTCTGCTCCGGAGATTATTGTTACAGATATTCCTAAAACAAATATTAAAACCG
The DNA here is from genome assembly GCA_035290465.1 of Candidatus Nanoarchaeia archaeon. Taxonomy (GTDB): domain Archaea; phylum Nanobdellota; class Nanobdellia; order Pacearchaeales; family GW2011-AR1; genus GW2011-AR13. The sequence goes on from DATDUI010000060.1 coordinate 9,617, forward strand.
GTTTGGATTTAGCCGGGGGTTCACGGGCACTTATTCAGGCAAAAGATAAAGAACTTTCAACTGAAGAACTGAGGGATTTAGTGGATGTTATTAGAAATCGATTAAATGTTTATGGTATCGCTGATATGAATATTAAGTCAATCACAGATTTAAGCGGAAAAAATTATATGCTTATTGAAATTGCCGGAGCGACTCCAAAAGATTTAGAAGAATTAATTTCAAAGCAGGGTAAATTTGAAGCGAAGATTGGAAATGAGACTGTATTTGTCGGAGGAGATAAGGATATTTCTTCTGTTTGCAGAAATGATGCAAGATGTGCAGGAATTGAAACCTGTCAGCAATCTAACGAAGGATATTTTTGTAATTTTAGATTTACAATTTATTTGAGTGAAAATGCTGCGACAAAACATGCTGAGATTACTGATAAATTAAAAGTTAATAGTTCTACTCAAGGGAATTATTTAGAAAAGCCTTTAGATTTATATTTAGATAATAATTTAGTTGATACGTTATTAATTAGTGAGGGGTTAAAAGGAACTGTTACTACACAGATTTCAATTTCTGGTTCCGGAAGTGGTGCTGATCAATCAGAGGCATATGATTCTGCAAATGCAAATATGCATAAGCTTCAGACAATTTTAATTACAGGTAGTTTACCTTATGAGTTAGAGATTATAAAATTGGATACTATTTCACCGTTATTGGGAAAAGAATTTATTAAGTCTATTTTATTAGCAGGTTTAGCAGCATTACTTGCTGTTGCGTTAGTTATTTTCATTAGATATAGAAATTTTAAATCTTCTATGGCATTATTAATGACAGTTTTTTCTGAGATTATAATTATTTTAGGTATTGCTTCTTTTATTGAATGGAATCTTGATTTACTTAGTATTGCTGGAATCTTAGCTACAATTGGTACTGGTATTGATAGTCAGATAATTATTTTAGATGAGTCTAAACAAAAAGAATCATTGAGTCTTAAACAAAAGCTTAAGAGGGCATTTTCAATTATTTTAGGGGCATATTTTACTGCAGTTGTGGCATTGCTACCGTTATTATGGGCTGGAGCAGGATTATTGAAAGGTTTTGCAATTACTACTATCATTGGTATTACTGTTGGAGTTTTAATTACCAGACCTGCATTTTCAGATATGATTAAAGGGATTAATGAGTGATTAGAAAATGATTTCTAGGGAAAAATATAAGGATATTCTGGAAAAAATTCCTATTTGTTGTGTTGATTTATTGATTCACGAGGGTAAAAAAATTCTTCTTATAAAAAGAAATGAAGAACCAGAAAAGAATAAATGGGCTTTAATTGGGGGAAGAATTCATAAAAAAGAGTCATTAATTGGTGCGGTAAAAAGAAAAGCCATTGAAGAAATTGGTTGTGAGATTGAAATTGAAAAATTTTTAGGGGTTTATGAAACGATTTTTGATAAAGGGTCATTTGAGGATTTAAAGACTGGAATTCATACGATAAATATAACTTATTTAGCTCGATTAAATAATCCAAAAGAGGAAATAAAAGTTGATTCTACAAGTTCAGAATATAAATGGTTTGAAACAATAGATAAAGATGTTGCAATAGCAGTTCAAAAAGTTATTAAAGATTCAAAAATTTTAGATTAAAATGCTACCGAGAAAACATTTTATTTTGGGTTTAATATTTTCAGGGATATTAGTTTATTTTTTTGATTTTTCATTAATTGCCGGGGCGATTGTTCTTTTATCGAGTGTGCTAATTGATATTGATCATTATTTTTATTATGTTCATAAAAAAAATGATTGGGGTTTAAAAAATTCTTATAATTGGTTTGTTGAACATGGAAAAAAATTAAAACGATTAGACCTAAAAGAAAGAAAGAAAATTTACACCGGATTTTATTTTTTACATGGTATCGAAGTATTGTTCATTTTATTTTTACTCGGAGATTTTTTACATCCTTATTTTTTATTTGTTTTATTTGGTTTTGCATTTCATTTAATGCTTGATATTTTTCATAACTTTTTTTATGGTCATACGAGATTAGATAAATTTTCAATAATTTATGATTATTTCAAATATAAAAAATTGAAGTTTATTGAAGAGGTGGAAGGGAGTTAAAAAGATTTATAAATAGATGATACATAAAAGTAACATATGCTACAAAAAAGTACTACAGAAAAAACTCTTGAGGTTTTTTTTAATGAACCTACAAAAAAACATTACTTAAAAGAAATATCTCAAAAGATTAAAGTTGCACATACATCAATCATAAAAATTTTATTAAATCTGCAAAAAGAAAAGATAATTAATAGAATTGAAAAAAAATATGGAAAAAGAAATTTTCCTTTTTTTGTTGCAAATATAAATAATGATGAATTTAAAATATTAAAAAAAATAAATAATTTAAAAAGTGTTTATTATTCAGGGATAATTAATTTTTTAGAATTAAATTTTATGCCAAAATCAATTATTCTTTTTGGTTCTTATTCCCGAGGGGAAGATATTGAGGGCTCAGATATTGATTTATTTTTGGAAACAAAAGAGGAAGAGATTAATTTAATAAGATTTGAAAAGATATTAAGTCGAAAGATAAATATTTATTTTAAAGAAGATATTAATGAATGCTCAAAAGAACTTCAAAATAACATTCTAAATGGAATATTACTTAAGGGAGAATTGGAATTCAAATGAAAAGGAACGTTAAAATAGATAAACAAAAGGCAAAGGCGTTATATCAAATTTCAAAAATAACATTTGAAAGATTAAATTCCTTTAATAAATTAAAATATCCTTCTAACACTTTAGATGACTATTATAATATCTTACATCAATTAATTGAAGCCGAATCTTGTATTAAAGGAATAAAATTTTCTGGGGATTATGCTCATAGAGAATTAATAGATTGGGGCTATACAGAAGGTTTATTTTCAGAACAAGAGAAATTATTTTTGCAAAATCTTAGAAATTTTAGAAATAAAATATCATATGAAGGATTTTTAGTAAAACCTTTTTTTATCACGCAAAATGAAGAAAAGATTATGACGATAATTAAGAGATTAAATAAAATAATAGAAGAATTACTATAATCATTTACCCAAATACTTTCTATAAAAATCTAATGTTCTATCTACACCTTCCTCTAAAGATATTTTTGGAATAAAACCTAATTTTTTGATTGCAGAAATATCGACAGAAACTTCCTGAGGTTGTGCAATTTCAGGTTGTTTTACAATTATTTTACTTTTACTACCAATTTTTCCTATAATTTGTTCTGCAAGAGAATAAATATTGTATTCTTCTCCTCCACTAATATTATATTCTTTATTCCATTCATTATTTGTTGCTAGGGTAATTGCATCAACAAAATCATCAATATAAGTAAAATCTAATGTCTTTGTTTTTGGATTCCCATAAATTTCTAATGGCTTACCTTCTAATGCACTTATGCAAAAAAGATGCATTAGTCTTTTTGTTTCATCCCACATTGGGCCATAAACGGTTGATGGACGTATGATTAAATATTCTAAGCCATATGAATCTCTATATCCCTTGCAAAGTTCTTCTCCGTAAAGTTTTGAAGCAGTATAAGGATTTCTTTCAGAAGACAAAACTCTTGAAGAAGAAAAATTTACTATTTTTGGTATTTTATTTTTTCTGCAAAATTCCATTACTGCAAAAGTTCCCTGTGAATTTATTAAATGGGTATACTCGGGAATTGCAATTGACTGATTAATTTTACAATGTGCTGCCAAATGATACATTACATCAATTTTTTTCGTGGAGATATAATTTTTTAGATCAAGAATATTTTTTCCCTCTCTTAAATCACAAGTTAAAACGATTTCATTTCCTTCTTTTTCTAATCTTTGTTTTAAGAACATTCCAATTAAGCCTTTTTCTCCGGTTATCCCGATTTTCATAAATTTCAAAAGATTTATTCACTTAAAAAGATTATGCAAATTAAAAAGTAAGGTTAAAATATGAATGTGTAACTAGTTGAGAAACCATTTCCAAGCAGGGATTATTTTTATTGTCAATTTTTCTTCTTTTATTGTTTCTTCCTGATTTAAAGTTATTATTGTTCCTTCGTTTAATTTAAATTCATTCATTACTTCAATTAATCCGTTAATTTCCCGATTTTTATTATTAGAATTTAATTCATAACATACCTGAATAGCATTGATAATTTTGTTTTTTTCCCGAATTAAAAAATCACATTCATTTTTTTCTTGGAAGTAAAATAATTCATAACCTTTTCTTTTTAGCTCTAAAAAAACTTGGTTTTCTAAAAGTTTTCCGTTATTTTCAGAGAAATTAAATCCCAATTGTTTTGCAAGAGCATTATCAATTAAATACAATTTTTTATTTGATTGTATTTGTGTTTTTAATGAATATTTATATCGAGGTAAAAGAAATAACAAATAAGTATTTTCAAAATAAGAAAAATAATCACTGATTGTTGTTGCACTACCAACTCCCAATGTTTTTTTTATGGAATTGAAACTTATTTCTTTTGAGAGATTATTTGCTACAAGATAAATTAATTCTTTTAGAACTTTTTCGTTATTTAAGTTATACCTTGCCATAACGTCCCTATAAAGTATACTTTCATAGAGAGTTCTTAGATAATCTTTATTTTTTGTAATTAAATATTCCGGCAGTCCTCCATCAATTAAATAATTGGAAAATTGTTCTTTTATTTTTACTTTTTCTTTAGTTGTTAATTTTGAAATTTTTATTTTATTGAAGTCTAAATATTCTCTAAAAGAAAAAGGATAAAGATTGAACATTAAATACCTACCAGTTAAATGAGTTCCTAACTCTTTTGATAGCATTGTTGCATTTGAACCAGTCACAAAAACATTTTCTCCTGATTCAGATATTCTTCTAACAAATCTCTCCCATCCAGATATATTTTGAATTTCATCAAAATAGAAGAGATTATTTTTTTTGAATAATTCTATAGATAATTCATATAATTTTTGAAAATCTTCAATATTAAAGCTGACAAATCTTTCATCATCAAAATTAATATAAACCCCGCTAAATTTTTCCTTAAGCTGCTTTAAAATTGTTGACTTTCCTGATCTTCTAACTCCGGAAATTATTTTTATAAAAGGGGTATCTTTCGCTTTGATTATTTCTTTTATTTGTTCTCTTTCAATAAATTCTTTTTTAGGATAATTATTTTGATCAATAATTATATCTCTTATAATTTCTTCTTTCATCTTTCCATTGTAAATGGAAACTAGTTTATAAAAGTTTCCATTACTAATGGAAACCTTTTAGTACAAGATATTTGAATCTATAATTAAATAAAAATTATGCCTTTTAAAGATAATAATTAAAAGGAAAGATAATTTAATTATAATATGGAAAGTTTTGTTAAAGAAGAAGAAAAAGATTTTTTGAATATTTTTCAAAGATTAAAAAAAAGAGATTTTTCAGGAAATACCGGACAGGCGATTAAAAATTCAACTTACCAAATCGCTACAAGTTTAGTTTATAAAATTAGTTCAATAATTTTTACAATAGTTGTTGCAAGATTATTAATGCCTGAACTTTACGGACTTTATGGATTAGCACTTTCAACAATTGTTTTATTTATGGCTTTTTCAGACTTTGGAATTGGAACAGCATTATTAACATTTATTGCACAGAACATTGATAAAGATAAGAAAAAAGCAAAAGGATATTATAATTTTCTTTTTAGATATAAATTAATTTTAATAGTTATAATTTCTTTTGTTTTAATTGCAACAAGTTATTATATTTCAAATATTTATTACAATAAACCAATTTTTTATGCACTTCTTGCAGGAGGATTATATATCCCGGCATATCAATTAATGAGTTATTTTATTCACTTTTTTGTTGCACAAAATAATTTAAAAATCGGGCTAATTAATGAGATGATTGTTCAATTTCTTAGGTTAATTTTTGTTCCTTTGGCGATTATATTATTTTTAGGAAAAGTAAAAAATGAAGTTTTATTACTAATAATCTTTTTAGTTATAACTTTTGCATATTTTGTTGGGATGTTATTTTTATATTTTTCAATTTACAAACAAAAATTTCTTGAAATAAAAGAAGAAAAATTAACTAAAGACGAAAAAAAAGAATTAAATAAATTTATTTTGCCTTTATCAATTACTGCTCTGTCAGGATTATTTTTTGGAAGCATTGATTTACTTATACTCGGACATTTTGTTGAGTCTATATTTTTGGGTTATTTTCAAGCAGCATTTAATTTAATTGGTTCAGCTACAGCAATTGTTGCATTTTCAGGCACAGCGTTATTCCCTATTTTGAGTAAATTAAAAGGGGAGCAATTTGAAAGAGGATTTAATAAAGGGATGATAATTACAGGTTTAATAGCAATTGCTGCGACGATTTTTACATTCACTTTTGCTAAGTGGATTATATTAATTATTTACGGTAAAGAATATATGGATGCAGTTTTATTATTGCAATTGCTTTCTCTTTTATTAATTAATATCCCAATTTGCAGCCTTTATGGGTCATATTATTTTATTCAAAAAAAGACAAAAATGTATTCAGTTCTTTTGATAATTTCTACAGTAATCAATATTATATTAAATTATTTATTTATAATTGCATTACTCCCTCAAGGGATGATGCAGGCAGTAATTGGTTCATGTGTTGCTACAATTATAAGCAGATATATGTTTTTATTTGGATTAATATTTTTTAGGAAGAGATAGGATTAGATCAATTGCGTTAGATAAGAAATATCAATTTTAAAAGATTTTCTAATAATTTTCATTGATATCGAGGAGTGAAAATTTTTGGACAAACTTTATTAATTGAAAAAAGAATTAAAAATTAACCTAAAATTCTTTTTAATTCATCTTGATTATTTATTATTTCACTTAAACCATTTTCAAAATTTCTAGGTGAAAATTCCGGATAAATATTTTTTAATCTTGAAATATCGGTTCTTTTTTCAAAAGTGCCATCTGGTTTTAATAAATCCCATTTGACTTTAACATTAATCTTCAATTCTTTTTTTAATATTTCGGCAAGTTCTTTAATAGAATAATCAAATCCTGTTCCAATATTCACAATTTCCGGAGAGGAATAATTTTTCATTAAATAAATTAATGCATCTGCACAATCTTCTGAGTAAAGTGCTTCTCTTCGAGGATTTCCTGTACCCCAGAGGGTTATATCATTTCCATCTCTTTTTGAAAGTAAAAATTTTTTAATTAATCCAGGAATCATATGCCCATTTTCTAAATCATAAGTATCATTTAACCCATAAAGATTTGTGGGCATTACAGAAATCGCATTAAGACCATATTGCTCGCGATATAATTGGCATGCAACAATTCCCATGCCTTTTGCGACAGCATAACCTTTATTGGTTTCTTCAAGTTTTCCTTTCATAAATCGTTCTTCTTTTATTGGCTGAGGATTAATTTTAGGATAAATGCATGATGAACCGGTATAAAGGATTTTAGACCCTAAAGAATTTTCTTTTGCTAATTCAAGCAAATTAAGTATCATAATTGAATTTTGATATAAAAAATCTGCTTGTCTTTTTTTATTGCCCATTATTCCCCCAACAAGACCTGCAACCATAAAAATATATTCTGGGTTTTCAACTTTTAAAAATGAATTAATAGAATTTTTATCTAAGAGATTGACTTCATAACTCCTTGGAGATAAAATCTTTTGATAATCGTGTTTTTTTAATTCCCGATTGATTGCACTTCCTAAAAGACCATTTCCTCCTAAGATTAAAATTTTTGAATCTTTTTCCATTTTAATATAAAATCTCTTTATTTTCTTTAATTAAATTATAATCATGCCTTATCATTAATCTTGCTAATTCTTCAAATTTGGTTTTAGCAACCCAACCTAATTCTTCTTTTGCTTTTGTTGGATTCCCGATTAATATGTCTACTTCTGTAGGTCTAAAATATTTAGGATTTATTTTTATAATTATTTTTTTAGTATTCTTGTCTA
>DATDUI010000061.1:0-10630 GCA_035290465.1 Candidatus Nanoarchaeia archaeon
CTTAAAGGCAAATTATTACTTTAGTAATAATTTGGGGGATGTGGGAAAAATTCAATATTAAAAAGGGGATTTGTTAAAATCTTTAACACACTTTTTAAAAAAACTTCAAAAGTATCGTCTTTTGAATGCGTTTAAATTTCAATGAAATTTAAATGCTAAAAATCTTTGATTTTTATGTCCCAGAGAATTTAATTCTACAAATTTTCTGAGGAACCAAGGGGTTCCAAATTCTACGTGGCATCCACAAAGGCTCATAAAGATGCCACCCTTCAATGCTTCGAGGAGGTTCAAAAGGAACCAAGGGGTTCCTTTTATTCCCAAACACCATTTTCTCGTAAACTATAATACGAATTATTCCCAAAAATAACATGATCTAAAACTTCAATATCTAAAATCTTGCCGCAAGAAATTAATTGTTTTGTAATTTCTAAATCTTCAGAGCTAGGGTTTGAATCCCCGGAAGGATGATTATGCATTACAATAATTGCCGCAGCACCTTCAAGGATAGCAATTTCAAAAATTTCTCTAGGATGCACAATTGACGCATTTAATGTACCAACAAAAACAATTTCATCCTTAATTATTTTTCTTCGGGAATCAAGATAAACAACACAAAAATTTTCTTTTTTTAAATTAGACATTTTAGACAAAAATAATTTTGAAATATCTTTAGCAGAATTAATAGTTGCTTTTTCTTCAGAATTAAAACACCCACGCCGTCTGCCCAATTCAAAACATGCAACAATCTGGCAGGCTTTAGCTTCTCCAATACCGAAAACATTTTTCAATTCAGTAATGCTTAAACAGGAAAGATGACCCAAGTCATATTTTGTTAAAAGCCGATTTGCTAAAACTAAAACATTTTCTTTTTTTGTCCCATGACCTAAAATTATCGCAAGTAACTCAGAATTACTTAAAGCATTAACTCCATAAAATCTCAACCTTTCCCTCGGTCTTTCACTTTTGCAAAAATCTTTAATTTTCATAATAAATAATTAAAAAACAAACTTTAAAATTCGATGATAAAATCTGGATAATTTATAGAAAAATTTATCCAAAATTTAAAGATTATTCAAAAGGTTTAATTCCAATTTAAACCAAGGAGTAAAAATTTCAGGAGAACTTTTTACTTTATCATGCAATAAATCTAGATTAATCCATTTAAAATCCTCCATTTCAAGGGGATTAATTTGAAAATCACCATTATATTTACCGCTAAAAATTGTGCAGATTTCATTTTCAGAACCATGAGAATAATAATTCGCACAATAATGAAATTTTGATAAATATTTTAACTCAGTTCCAAACCCACATTCTTCAACTAATCTTCTATTTGCACCTTGAATATAACTCTCACCAATTCTTGGATGACTGCAACAAGTATTACTCCAATATCTTGGCCATAATAATTTAGCTTTGCTTCTTTTCTGAATAAATAACTCATCTTTATCATTAAAAATAAAAATCGAAAAAGCACGATGCAATAAACCTGGACCTTCATGACATTTCTCTTTAATCTCATATCCAAGGATATTATCCCTCTTATCAACTAAAATTAATAAATCAGAACTTTTTTTCATTCTAAAAATAAATCCTTCCTCAAAGAATTTTCATAATTTTTATATAAATTTTCTAAATAGATGCAATAATCTTTTTCATTTAATTCGAAATCTTTAACTCCATCTTGCACGAAAAAATCTTTAGTATTCGAAAAATTAAAAGATTCTAAATCTCTTAAAACAGGCATCAATAAATATCTATCCCCTCTTTGTTTAGAATAATTCTCTTTTCTTTTCAACATAACCATTTTATTAATTTTTGAAAAAGCATACCATCTAACAAGTTCAGCCTCAGAATTTAAAGAATGAATATCAATTAATTTTTGAACTAAATTTAAAGTCATTTTATATTTCCCTCTCAATTAAATAATCTGCAAACATTTTTAATCTTTTTTTTGCCCGATTATCTTTAATAACAAGATTTAATTCACACCAGGCATTATAAACTAAAGATTTAGCTTTTCTTTTAGCATATTCAATAGAATCATATTTTTTCAGGATATTTATCGCTTCATTAATAAGATTCAAATCTTTAGTTTTTAATTTTAAGATTTCAAGTAATCTTTTTCTATCCTCGATACTTGCATCTTTTAATGTTTTAATAACCATTAATGTCATTTTTCCTTCAGTAATATCTTCACCAAAATCTTTTCCCCAATCATTATTTGTGAGGTTTAAAATATCATCCTGTATTTGAAAACCAACACCAATAGATTCAGCAAACTTTCCTAAATAATTCACTTGATCAGGATTTCCACTACCTAAAATTGCCCCAAGTTTCGCAGCAATTCTAGCTAAAGTCCCGGTTTTATAAGCACACATCTGTAAATAATGCTCTTCAGTAACGTCTTCAGAATTTTTTTTATGCCAATAAATATCCATCCCTTGCCCGAAAGAGATTTTTATCATTTCCTCATTAATAATTTCATAAATTTGAGATTTAATTTTATAATTCAAAGAATTATTTCGAATAATTAATAATAAAGGAAGATAGTATAAAGCATTCCCGGCATTAATTGCAATATCCTCCCCATAAATCTTATGTATGCAAGGCTTACCCCTTCGATTATCCGAACTATCTTCTATGTCATCAATAATTAAAGTTCCATTATGAATTAATTCTGGGATAATAAAAAAAGAATTAATATCTCTTCTTCCTCCAACAACATCATGAGATAATTTCATCAATAAAGGTCTCCATCGTTTTCCACCTCTCGAAAGTAAATCCCAGGAAGGTTTGGAAATAGCATTCGTGCAACTTTTTTCATGATACACCCATAATGGTTCACCTAAAGCATAATTTAACCATTTTTTATTAAATTTTTTAGGCAATAATTTTTCAATCTCTTGATTAACAATCTCAATGTTTTGTTCTAATAATTTTTTTAATTCATTTTTCATTTTACAATACCTCCATTTACAAACATCCTCCTAACTTCTGATTCAAATAAAGTTCTTTTTTGAGACTCCGCGAATTCTTTAACTTGTTTTAACATATTCGAATATTCTTCATTACTAAATTTATCTCCAAATAAATATTTCAAAGAACTAATACCAGAATGCTTTCCAAATAAAATTTTTCTTTTTCTCCCAATTATTTCAGGATTATAAATTTCATAGTTTAATGGATCTTTTAAAATACCATCAACATGCAAACCGGATTCATGACTAAAAGCATTTTCACCACATACTGCTTTATGTCTTTGCATTTTTATCCCGGAATATTCTTCAACTTTATTGCAAATGCTAGTTAACATATTATAATTTAAATTTAATTTTTTATCATACTGAATTAATAAAGACATCACAACCTCTTCAATTGAAGCATTACCACATCGTTCACCAATTCCGGTAAAAGTCCCTGAAAAAATATCTGCCCCGGCAACTATACCAGCCAAAGTATTTGCAGTTGCCTGACCAAAATCATTATGACAATGTAAACCAATTTTTACATCGGTTTCATTCTTTAACATTTTTATAAACTCATAAGTTTCATTTGGAGTTAAAATTCCCAAAGTATCACAAGGTAAAAAATAATCTATTTTTCCATTTAAAGAATTAATAAAATCAATTAAATAAGATATATCAGCACGAGTAGAGTCTTCACCAGCAAAAGCAATACTTAAATCATTATTTCGTGCATAATCAATTAACCTTAAAGTTTTTTCTAAATTTTCTTCTCTGCTTAAATTTAATTTTTTTTGTAAATGAATATCAGAAACTGAAGTAAACATAATTAATTTTTCAAAACCAATTTTCTTTGCTTTATCAATAAAATCTTTTTTTAATGGAGTTGCAGAAATAATTTTTTTTTGATAACCATCATTCATCAAATTTTCAGCTAATCTCATTTCAGATTCAGATACAAAAGGCATTAAATCAATTATATCTACACCAAAATTAAGAGATTTATCAATTAATTCCCGCTTTTGGTCCAAACTAAAAACAACCCCCGGCATTTGCTCACCATCTCTTAAAGTGGTATCATAAATCAACAGTTCATCTTTTATCATTTTAATACCAAAATTTATTCGCCAATAATACTTGTCAAATACTGTCTTTTCCCTTTATGTTTTCTCGGACAAGGACCATCAAATTCAGCAATAAAAATTCTTTGCCATTGACCAATACACAATTCACCACCAGACAAAACTAAAGACAAAGAAGGATTCGAATAAAATGCAGATTTTAAATGACTACTACCATTTTTTGGTTCATCTTTTGGGCAATCCATTCTCTTTTCAATATTATCATGCCCATAATTACCTTCTCTAGGAACTTGCATAGACAAATAAGTAATAAAATCGTCTAAAAGAAATTTTTCATTCTCATTTAAATAAACACCTAAAGTAGTATGTAATGGCTGAATTAAAATATGTCCTTCACGAATTTCAGATTCCACTACAAAAGTCTTAATTTCATCAGTTATATCATAAAACTTATCAGACCTTTGAGTAATTAGTTCACCTTTTTTGAGATAATGTCTCATCTAGGTTAAAATGAAAAATTTACTATTAATACTAATCCTTAAAATTTTGATATTAATTTGTAAATCTGGATAAAAAAATGCAATAAATGACGAAAATACCCTCCAAATTCTGAATTATAACCGATTAAAGAAAAGGTCAAAATTACAGTAATATAATTAAATGAACAAAGAAAGAGGTTTGACTGAATTACTATTCTCCACGCGTATTAAAAGAACTTTGCCAATTTTAACAGGTTTGTTATTACCTGCAGCATATGCAAATAAATTCCCTCCTGAATTATTAATTTTAAGTTTAGTAATAGTATTAATTTATTCAGCCGCAAGTATTCATAATGCCTATAAAGATAATGATTATAATCTTCCAAAATATTCAAAAACAATCATAATTATACTGATAATATTAGCAATCTTATTTGCTTCATTAAACAAGATTATTTTAATCACTTCCATTTTAGCAATTTTTTTAGGTTATATCTATAATACAACTGCAAGATACATTGTTTTCGGAGATGGATTAATTGCAGGATTAACACATTATGTATTACCAATAATCGCTTCATCATTATTAGTAGGACTAAACAAAGAGATAATTATTCAAATTTCAATAATAGTTTATTTTATTGCCATCTGTATGGGACCAATCACAAATTTAAAAGATATAAAAGAAGATAGAAAAAGAGGATATAAAACATTAGTAAATACAGTAAAAAATCCTTTCACTGTTGCAGCGATTTTATTTGAAATGCAATTTTTATTTATTTTAATACTTTACTTTTTCTTTAGTTTAAGTTATATAAATTTAATTTTACTATTGCCAGTATATATCCTGAAAATCTTCATTACAACAAAAATCTATCAGCAAAAATCAAAAGAAGCACTGAATTATTTAAGACTATATCTAATATTATCATTTACATTTTTAATTTTAAGCTTGACAAACAATTTATACATTATTATGCAAAATCTCATTATTTTGATACTATATCTTATAACAATAATTTACAGCGAAATAAAATGAAAGAATATGATGTAATAATTATCGGAGCAGGTATTGCAGGATCAGGATTAGCTTATAATTTAAATAAAGAATGCCCGGAAAAAAAAGTTTTAATAATTGATGCAAAAGAACCAGGATCAAATGCTTCATATGGATATAGAAATATTATGGAAAGTTTGCAAAAAGAATATAATTTTCCATATGAACATATGTATAAAGGGATGAAAATAGGAATTGAAGATAAAATATTTTTTACATTAAACAGGAAATTTTATTTTATAAATTACAAAAAGATTTGCAATAAGCTCTTAAGAGAATCAAAGGCAGAATTTAAAAAAGGATTTGCAAAAGAATTTAACAGCAAAATATTAAAAACAGACAAAGAATGTTACAAATTCAAGTATCTTGTTGATTGTTCCGGAAGTTCATTTTTTATTAAAAAAAAACTTAGACATAAATTACCATTTAGATATTGGATGGCAAAAACAAGAGTTCTAAAAAATGAGTTAAAAGACAAAGATTATTACTATTATCAATTTCATGATTCTGGATATTTTGAAGATATTTACCCATTGAAAAATAAAACTCTTCAAGGAGATTGGCAATACACAGAAAAACGAGATTTAAATTTATTAAAACCCATAGAAAATCAATTATATAAAAAATTAATTTCAAAACCAAAAATAATAAAAGAATATATAGTCGGTAATCCCTGCACACCGGTTTTACCTTTGGTTTATAAAAATATTGCATTTCTGGGGGACAGCTTTGGAAATCCGGTTACATCTTCAGCATGCGGAATTAAGCCAATTTTAGATACATCAAAAATATTAAGTAAAGCAATAAAAAAGAATAATTTGAAGTTATATGAAAAAGAATGGAAAAAAAGATATTTAGAAATTTATATTAGATATTTAGTCCCAAAGTATTACACATACCATAAATTAAAATATTTTCAAAAGTTTAAAAAACCAACCTCATGGTTTAAACTTATAGAACAATTTGAAAAATATCCTGAATTATTCGAAACTATGTTTGATGGAGAAAAACAATTTAAATTGCCAAAAGAAACAAAAAAAATATTTCATAAAAGTTCAAAGATTTTTCAGGGAGCATATTATATTTATTTAAAATATAAATATTATAAGATGAGTAAATTTTATAGAATAAATTAAAATTCAAAGATCATTTCAAATTCAGAATCTTTTTTTATTTTAAATTTTTTATTAAAGATAATATTAATAAATCCGTTTAAAATTAATGTTCGGTATAAAGACCCAAATTTGGAAATAGGAGGGTTTTGAAATTTAAAAATAACTTTATTTTTATCCCGCTTATAGAAAAGTAAACCCCAACCAAATGCAGATAAAATTATTTTAAGAAATTTAATTTTTTCTAAAGGACTATTAAATTCATTGAAAAGAGATTGAGCTAAATTTTCAGAAATTTTTATCAAAGATTTTTTATAAAAATTTTCTAAACCAATTTTAGAATAATTTCTAAAACTTAATTGAGTTAAACCAATTTCGGTAGGAACCAAAATATGATTTTTAAGGTTCATGCAACCCCTTTCATCAACAGTAATTTGCTTAAATCTTAATAAATCACTAAAAGATTTAAATTCATCAGATAGTTTCTGATTCACCAAAGGAAAATTTAATTTAGAATAATCTAATGAAGGTCTAAGTTCATCCAGATTCATTTTGCATCCATCTTTAATATTTGGACTCGCAATAATTTCACATCCATTTGGACAATTGGTACAACAAGGTTTTGCACCAATCTCTTTATCTAAAATCATACTTAAAATTCCGCTAACTAATCCAGCCATAAAAAAACCACTTTGAGTTTTATTGCAAACAATACAATTTTCACCTGAAGCAAAAAAAGAATTATCATGATTAGAATATTTAACATCTTTCGCAAAGGTCATACCAACACTCGCTAAAGTATTAAAAACATGCTGAATAATTAAAGGCAACACTGAATTTGGAATTTTCCTTTTTCCAACAAATAAAGAATATCTCGTACCACTTTCTTTTCCAATACGATACCATAATTCATCAGTTTTTTTCTTCCCAATTTTTTTAACAGTCTCCAAGTAAAGATTTACAGCAATATACTCAAAATTATAAATCACACGAGTTTTAACACCTTCTTTTCCGAACCTACCAACAGTTTTATTAATTATAATCCCGGGCTGATCAATAATAAAAACTTTCGGAAATATTAATTTATTAAAAAGATAATTTTTTAATCCCATAATATAAATAATATAAATAATATAGATACTTAAATCTATTTAGAGAGATTATTCTTCATGAATAACTTCAATACCTTTAGAACTTATTTCATAATTCTTGCTTTCTTTATATTGATTTGTCCATCTCATTTTAGGGACAAAAATTCTTCTTTCAATAACACCTAAATCCAAAAAATCTAATTGAATCAAACCATCAATTAAATAAGGAATATTAAATTCAAAACTATAAGAATCATTCTTTTTTTCCAATACTAAAAGAATTGTCAAATCATCCTTTCTTAATTGATAAAATGAATCAGTAATTAATTTTCTTACATTAATTTCCTGCCCAACAGAACAAGCATTTCCAATAGAACTAAAAAAACAATTAAAACTATCAATCACAAGCCTTTTTATTTTTTTATCATCTTTAATCTTTTGAAGTAATTCCTTCTGGATTTTTTCATATTCTAAATAATTATAACACCTAATAACAATTAATTCTTTTTTTTCATAATCCAAAAATTCTTTTCCAAAATCAAATTGACTTAACATATTATCAATATTTCCTCTTGGCTCTTCAAGGTTTATATACAAACATTTTTGTCCTTTTCTTGCACCATCTAATAAAAAATGCAAAGCCAAAATAGATTTACCAATACCAGGAGGACCAGAAAGACCAAAAACACCTTCTTTAGGTAAACCCCCCTCAATCATATCATCAATTCCATTAACCCCGAAACTTTCTCTTTGGATTTGTATTTTTTGTATTTTTTTCATTTTATTATATTGAACACAAGTAAAAATCTTTTAAATGTTACTAAATTTTAAGATTTAAATTTTTATTTTATCCACAGCAAAAATAAAGATAATCTTAGAATTTGTTTCAATTTTTTGACATTTTACCGTTTCATTAAAAGTTAAATTCCCACGAAGTTCTCTAGGAATTAAAAAATACTTTGTTGCTTCTTTAGTTCCCCGCTGAGAAAGATTAGTCTTAATTTCAGAAGCATTTTCTGAAAAAACATGAATATCCTTAATATGACCCTTAAGCTTTAAAGATTCTTCATAATCCATCTCAAGTTCCACTACAACTTTTCCATCTTTCGTAGTTTTTATCCCAATTATTGAACCCATACAAGTTTTAAGATAATTAATGTTTAAAAAATTAACTTATTTATACAAATACAAACATTTTTATAAAGAATATCATAACTTCTGGATAAAGATGAGAAAAAAATGTCAAAATTCTTAAAAAGTAAGCATTTTTTCATATTTTATACAAAATGGGACATATAATTAAATCGAAGATTCAACAAGATCAAAAAGTAATTTATCAAATTGAACTTGACGAAGAAGAATCACTTAAGTTGCAAGGTCATCTAAAAAAAGTATATGTTTTCACATCAAACCTCTGTAACATCAAAACACAAATTAATTCAAGAGGCAACAAAGGAGTAACTAAATATTTTAGAATACCACTTGAAATTAGACCCCGAAAAAAACAAAATGGAGTAATAGCTTATCAAAAAATAGAATCATCCTCAAAAGTTTTTTACATATACACAATAACAAAAACAATAGAAGATAAAAAATAAATAATTTCTTCAATTTTACAGCGGTGCCATAATCCGATGCTTCATACCTGAAGCGAGGAAACAGAAATTTTTAGAAATTTCTGCCCGCTAGCTTATGGCTTATTTCAATTTTACAGCAGTGCCATAATCCGATGCTTCATACCTGAAGCGAGGAGACAGAAATTTTTCGAAAAAAATTTCTGGAGCTGCTTATGGCTTATTTCAATTTTACAGCGGTGCCATAAGCAAGCATCTCTGAAGCACCAGCCATAACCATAGAAGTTGCAAATCTCACACCAATAATTGCATCTGCACCAATTTTTGTTGCTTCATTAACCATTCGATTATATGCTTCATCACGGGCATCAGCAGTCATCTCTGTATAAGTCTTAATCTCTCCACCAATAAGACTTTTTAATCCAGCACCAATATCTCTTCCAATATTTCTAGATCTAACAGTACTTCCTCGAACAACACTCAAAACTTCAACAATTTTTTTATTTGGAACATCATTCCCAGTAGTCACAATAATTTTAGCCATTTTTTTTAATCCTCCTTTCAGAGATAAGTTCAATTTTATCCTCATTTTTATTAAAAAAGATAAAAAAACCAATAATTAGAAGAGGGATTCCGAAGAATAATAAAGGAAAAGATGAAACAAAATTTACAAGAAAAGTTATTAAAATTAAAGTTAAACCAATAAGAATCATAATTACACCAGTAATATTTCTACTAATAATATTCATAATAAAATATACAAAAAAAGGTTAATAAATTTAACTTTCAAGAATTTCACATTTTTTATCATCAATTAAAATCTTTGCAATCTCAGAAGGAATATTTGCAATTTGTCCTTTAACAAAAGGACCCATTGATTCACCATCAATACCCACAAATTCATCAACATCAGCAACGAAACTTACCAAATCATTCTTTATCCCTTCCTCTTTTACACCACTCAAATTTTCATTTAAAGTTTTATCAGCAGTATCCATACATTTCATTAAATCTTCAAAAAGAACCTTTTCCATAACAAGCATATTTTCAAAATCTTGTTTTGAAATACCAGTTTCAGCAGCAATTAAAACTAAATTCAAAATTTTTTTTCTACGCCTTAACATCAATTCACGAAATAAAGTAATCGCATTTTCTAATTGTTTTTTAGTTTTAGCAACAACATCTGAAAAAACATCTGCATTTTTATCCGAAATTTCCTTTTTTTCTTTTAAATAACTTGAAAAATCAGTAAGAAATTTTTTAGAAATC
>DATDUI010000062.1:0-9177 GCA_035290465.1 Candidatus Nanoarchaeia archaeon
AATTCCATTTGGAGACCTTTCAGATAAAATTGGAAGAAAAACTGTTTTAATGCTCGGTTATTGTTTATTTTTGATAATAAATGTCTTTATGGCATTGTATCAAAATTTCATCATGCTCGTAATTACATTCATTCTTTACGGTCTTGTTTATGCCTGCACACAATCAAATCAAAGAGCATATATTTTAGATCTTTCTAAGGGATGCAAAGGAACTTCATTAGGCATTTATTATATGGTTAATGGTTTAGTCAGTATCCCTGCAGGAATCATCGCAGGATTTTTCTGGAATATATCTGTCCATGCTATGTTCATTTACCTTGGATTTATGTCAGTATCCGCAATTATTTTTTTAATCTTCACAAAAGAAAAAATTAAATAACATTTATTAACAACTAATTAATCTTTAAATTAAAATGGAAGAAAGGGAAAATTTATTAAAAATCTTTCAGGAAACAAAAGAGGCAATAAAAAGAGAGGATGTTCTTAAATTAAAAGAATTAGGAAATCAAACAATTCATACTGCTTCAATAGTTCAGGATCCGGATAGCATTGCTGTTGCAATAATTGTTTATTCATTAAGTAAAATTATTGAAAGAAATTATCATAAAAATTCAAAATGGAGTGATGAAATTATTTTAATTGTTGAGAATATAATTCAGGATTTGCAAAAAGATGATACAAAACTTTTTAGAAAGGATTTGCAAAAAATTAGGCATTCTATAAATCAATTTTCTAAAAAATTAAAAGTTTACATCAAAGAAGTTTTTAGAAAAGCAAGTATAAACAAAGCCTCGAGAATTTATGAGCATGGTATCTCTATGGAAAAAACTGCAGAATTATTAGGCATCTCAATGTATGAATTAGCAGATTATGCAGGACAAACAGGTATTTCAGATGTTTTACTTGGTAAGACTCTTGACACAAAAGATAGAATTAAATTAGCAATGGATATGTTTAACTAAAATGACCGAAGAGAAAATGATGATTTTTGATGCAAGTTCTTTAATTAGTTTTGCAATAAACGGATTACTCCACGAATTAATCGAGCTAAGAAAAATTTTTAATGGAAAATTTATTATTACTAACGAAGTTAAATCAGAAATAATTGATAGGCCTTTAACAATTAAGCGTTTTGAATTAGAAGCCCTAAAATTAAAAAAATTATTAGATGATAAAATTATTGAACTGCCCTCTGCAGTGGGTATAAGTGATGATGAAATATCAAGGGGAACAACTCATTTTTTGAATCTAGCAAATACGACTTTTTACGAAAAGCAAAAAAATATTAATTTAATTCATCTAGGTGAAGCTTCTTGCTTAGCCTTAAGTAGAATTTTTGAAAAAAAAGGAATAATGAATGTCATTGTAATTGATGAAAGAACAACAAGAATGTTATGTGAAAAACCGGAAAATTTAAGAAAATTATTTGAAGACAAATTAAAGACAAAAATTACTTCAAATAAAAATAATTATCCTATTTTTGAAGGATTAAAATTAATTAGATCTGCCGAATTAATTTATGTATTATATAAAAAGAATCTTTCAAGATGGAATGATTCAAGGATTTTAGATGCTATGCTTTGGGCTGTAAAATTCAAAGGTTGTGCAATAAGCGAAAAAGAAATCCAGGAAATAAAAGCAATTGGTTAAAAATTAAAAGGGAACATTTTAAAAATTGAATTCTTTAACTTAAATTATACGGGTGCGTAGTATAATGTTTATTATGGTCGGCTCCAGCCCGGCAGACGGGGGTTAGATTCCCTCCGTACCCATTAAGGAGGCTCAGAGAATTTTTCAAATTCTCTGGGACTTCAAAACAAGTATATTTTGAAGTGAATATAACCCAAGGGTTAGATTACTTCAAAAGTAACGCCTTTTTGAAGACTTCAGGTTCCCTGAAGTTCCAGAGATTTTCAATCTCTGAATTCCCAAAAATTTCTTTAGAAATTTTTTAGGACACAACAAAATCTGTAATTCTGATCTGTGCGTAGGCACAGTATAGATTTTGTGTTTCAGAGAATCTTTGATTCTCTGTACCTCCGTACCCATTAAGAGGGCTCAGAGAATTTTTCAAATTCTCTGGGACTTCAAAACAAGTATATTTTGAAGTAAATATAACCCAAGGGTTAGATTCCAACTAAATTCTTTAATCTGATCTGAGCGTAGGCGAAGTAGAATTTAGTGGCGCCAAAAACTTGCAAAGTTTTTTAGCGACTTCAATCTCCACTGGAGTTGAAGACTTCAGGTTTCCTGAAGTTCCAGAGATTTTCAATCTCTGAATTTCCAAAAATTTTTGAATAAATATTTAAATTAAATAAATTTAAAATTAATAATGAAGAAGATAAATTTTAAGGAATTATTAAAAAATATAAATTTTAAGTTTTATTTATTATTATTAGCTCTTATAATCTTTGGATTAATTTTATATGTTAATTCTGAAGATAACGTTCTTTTTGGGTCTTCAACTGGAAAAGTAGTAATGAATCTTCCCCTAAAAGCATCTGAAATTGATTACCAAAATTTAAATCAAGAATTTACCGATAATGAAATGATGAAAGATTTGCCAAAAGATACAAAAATATTAATAAGATTTTACAATTTTAATAGTGGATTTAGGCAATGGGAAAAATCATATGTGTTTAATTCAGGAACTTTTGTTGAAGAATCTACAGAAGACTATGACCTCTTATTATATATGCATTCCAGTTATCTTGCAGCATTAAACTCTTATAGTGTTTGTTCAATTATTAAATCAGCAAATAAAAATGGGGACTTAGGTGTTGAAATGAGCTTGCCTGCAACAAAAGCTCTTTGGAAATATAAGTCTCTATTAAAATACAAATCTTGTTTGTAAATCTTTTATATTAAAAACATTTAAAAATATCTTTTACAATAAAGTCTTAATGGAATTAAAAAAATTGGTGATTTTTAGCGTAAGTTTAATCTATTTAATTTTTTCATTTGGATTGATAAGCTCTGATATGTGTAGTGTTCAAACTTCTTGTAATCCGGATAACACTGTTTTCAAAATGTTTTCTCAATCAAATTCTCATGCTGAAAGATATGACCAAACAAATTTCAATTATTATCTATGTTGTGATTTTACTTATCCAAATCCCCATACAAATAGTGACGGTAGGCAAAATAAAGTTGCAAGTCTTTCAAGCATAACTAATGCTCATGTTCAAGCACCGGAACAAACAAGTTATACTAATAATGTATTCTTTGGAGATTTGAATTGTGTAAGTAGCAGTGGATCTTGCAGTTCAACATATCCTATTCAAATGTTTTCATTATCTGGTGCAACAAATGCACATGTTGGAACTTTTAATGAATATAACTTAAAAGTATGTTGTAAACAGGCAAGACCTTGTGGGGATGGTATTCTTCAAACACCAAATAGTTATTTAATCAATGAAATTTGTGATGATGGAGCATTAAATGGAGTATATAGTGATATTGCCCCATTTAACTGTAATAAATATTGTAATGGTACTGGACCTCACCCTGGTGATTGTGTGATTGATATTCCTTATGAAGAATGTGATGATTGCAATCGAAAGCCTGATGATGGTTGTGATCCTGATGGAGAGTTGGAAACAGCAGCATTTTGGGTAAATTCTGAAGGACAACGAATTGGAACTTTTAATTCAACAGATATCCCTGCTCATATTGGTGAAACTGTTCAATTGATATTAAATAACACTGGTCGTAATTTAACCGGTTCATATTCTTTTGACATTTTTGAAGATGACCTTGTTTTTGATGATGAAATTAGAACAGGTATAAATGCTATTCCCGGAACATTTAGTAGTGCGGGTTGGGGAAGAATAATCGGAGAATGGACAATAACTGAACAAGATTATTCAATCACTGAAATAGGTGATTATGATGGTTTCTATTTTACCGTTGAAGGATATGAAAGCCCTAAATTAAGAATTTTGCCTTCAGATGTTACTCCCTGGTGTTCAAATTATGAAGATGAATCATCTTGTAAAGATTGTAATTATATTGGATGCGATGCAGCAGAAAATAGTGTTAATGAAAAAGTCTTTGAAGCATTTCCTGAAGTTTGGAATGATACAAGGTGTGGCGATGAAGTAGCTGGTCCTGATCCTTCATGCACCTATTTAATGTTATGTAAATGTGTCTGGAATTCATCAATAAGTAAATGCGATTATACTTGGAGTTCTTCTCCTGGGCTTGATTGTGATACAGACAGTAGTATTCCGACAGTTGGTAGTTGCAAATATAGTGAAAGCACAGTTGATACTTGTGATGATGGGTTTTTAGAATATTCCTGGTCAACTGCTTGGACTTGGGGAGCTGATAATGGATATGCAACATATAGTAATGGTCCATCTGATGAAGTCACGGATTATGTTTTAGAAAATGGACTTTATTATTATGATCCATTTAAATTATCTCAGAGATGTATCGGAGGTTCAAATATTATCCCTTGTCCTGCTGAGATACAACTTCCATTCTTTGGATTTTCTAATTTAATTATTACTATCTTCTTAATTGTTGGAATTTATTCATTAATTTATCTAAGAAGAAATTAATTGGACAAATATTTATAAATCTGTTTTGGTTTCTTTTTAAAAATGAGGAGAATAGAATTTTTTATAATTTGCATGTTTTTAATTAGTTTTGTAAGTGCAAGTTTCCAAGTAGGTAATCTTTCTCATAGTATTGATACTTATTATGGCCCTCAAAAAATAATTAATGGCTGGATAAATATTAGTTTAAATAATGAACCTTCCGATTCTCTATTTCGTGATTCAAGCGGAAAAATAATTAGTCTAATTAATTTATTAAAGATTAATGAAGATGTTGATTATAAATGTACTAATTTAGATTGTGAAATCGAATATATCCCAAAAAATGGTCAAGAGGTAAAAAGTTTTTATTTAAGTAGTGGAGGAAATCAAATGATAGGGTTAACTCTTCAAGGAAATATATTGAATATTAATTCAATTAACTTTACTGTTGAAAGTGATGTTGGTCCGTCTTGTACAAATCAACTTCAAATAGATTTTACAAAAGATGGATTAATTGAATCTGGAAACTCAAGAGTTTCAAATGCACAAGCCTGTAATTATTTAAAAACAAGAGGATGTTTTTCTGGAAATAAGACATTAAGCGAATTTACCATAGGAACTTATCCAAGTAAACATTGCCAAAGAATAAAACTTACTGAATCTCCGGGTTTTAAATTAGGTGCATGGGTGAATCCTTCTGGTGATACAAGAAACTTAACAATGGGACTTTATAATCTATACGGAGAAAAATTAAAAGATTGCAAATTGCCTTCAGTAAATCAGACAGGAGAATTTTCTTGTGATGTAGAATATTTAGTTACAGAATCACAAGATTATTTTGTTTGCATTTATTCAGAAAAAGATCAGGGAACATCAAAAATAAGGGGTTATCAGGATGCAGAAAATGGTTGTGGTTTTTATGGTTCAGACATAGGACTTGAAATCGCTTCTTTTGATATTTTTGCACAAGGTAAAAGTTTTGATAGCATAGGAAAAATTAACATTACAAGCTATTTAGAAGGTCAGATATCATTAAACAGCCTAATGAGCGATTATATAATTCAAAGATATGGTTCTTTAGATTGTTCAAATAATTGTGTTATCCCAATCGTTTTTTATTCCGGAGCAAATCAAAATATTAATATTTCAAATTTAAAGATTAATTATGATACAACTTTAGGTCCAACAATAAGTAATAAATTTTACAACTTAGACAGAGTTTCATCAAATATCACTGCTGATTTTCAACAGCTTCAATTAAATCCTGCACAATTTTTAACTCCAAATAATTATGGAGAAAAGAATTTTACATTAACTTTAAATAATAAAAGCATTTTCACTCAAAAAATTTTTATTGAAAGAATTCCAATCTTGCAAAGCATTAAACCAACAAAAACTGTAACAGGATATCCTACTGATTTTAAAATTAATGCTGAAACATTTGAAAATAGCACAATTGTTAAATACGAATGGAATTTTGGAGGGAATAGTACAAATATAACTTCTATAAACACAATTACCCATACATTTGAGAACTTAGGTCAATATGACATTATCGTCACAATTACAGATTCAAAACAGCGAGTTGTATCTAAAACTTTTAGTGTAACTGTAGGTTCTCCAAAAGAGATTATAGAAGAGATTTTAGCTGGAAAACAAGCTGATTTATCTAATGTTTTAACCCAAATAAATACATTCACCCCTTTTGTAAAAAAAGGCTTGGAAGAGTCACTGGATACTTATAATATTGAGGGAGAACTAAAAGGAATTCAAACAGAATTTTATGGAGCCAGTTCTGTGGAAGAGTATAATGTTGTTCTTGTAAAATTATTAGCTATGGATATTCCAAAATATTTAGTTCAAAGTATGAAAACAGATAAAATTTCTTTTTATCCAACATCTCAAAACATAAACCTCGATATTCTTCAATTAATTGGTGGGGGAGATTATTCTATACAAGGTGAAGAAGCATATATTAAAGCTATTCAAAGATGGGGTCAGACAAATTTAGACGTAAAAATTATTTTTGAAGGATATGATGTTGGTTATGAATCTTCCATTGATAGTGTTCTAAAAGTATTTACGATTGAAATTACTGAAAAAGGTGAAATAGTGCATACTCCATACTTAATACTAAAAAAACTTGAAAATTTAAAATTAAAAGAAAATTATTTAGATAAAGAAGAATCAGGTTATATCGTCGTAGAACTAATTGATCCTTCTTATGAAATTGTTTTTTCTACAACTGAAAATGTAGACTTTACCAATTTGCCGTTGTTTATTTCTCCTGCTCTTGAAAGATTAACCCTTGAAGAAGAAGTTAAACTTGCAGAAGAAAAAAAGTTTAAATTATTTCTTTTTATGTTTATTTTATTTTTATTAATTATCTTGGGAATAGTAGCATATATTATTTTACAAGAATGGTACAAAAAGAAATATGAAGATTACTTATTCAAAAATAAAAATCATTTATTTAATTTAATAAATTATATTCAAAATTCAAAACAATCCGGAATGTCTGATCAGGATATAACCTTTAATTTAAAAAAAGAAGGTTGGACTATGGAGCAAATCATTTATGTTTTAAGAAAATATGCTGGTAAAAGAACAGGAATGGTTGAAATTCCTCATAAAAGATTATTTGAAAAATTAAAAAATCTGCCTTCAAAAGTAAGTATTCAAAAAAAACCTATTCAAGAAAAAACTCCTTTTGGTTCTCAAGTTGCACCAAGAGGCAAATTTTCTTCAAATACACAAAAGTTTAATAAACTATAAGGGATTTGGTAATAATATGGTAATAAAAGTATTAAAAAATTTTGTAAGAAGAATGTTTTCAGGTCTTTACAAAGATAAAAGAGATATTAGTTTAGGGTTTTATGGTCCTCCAAATGCCGGAAAAACCAGCCTTGCAAACCGAATTTGTAAAGATTTTACCGGTGAAGAAATTGGAAGTGTAAGTAAAGTCCCACATGAAACAAGAAAGGTTCAATTTAAGGAAAAAGTTGAAATAAGTCATAAAGGAAAAACCATGACCTTTAAGATGATTGACACTCCTGGGATTGCAACAAAGATTGATTATGAAGAATTTTTAAAATATAATGTAAATAAAAAAGATGCAAAACAACGGTCAAAAGAAGCAACTCAGGGAATTATTGAAAGTATAAAATGGCTTGATGATATGGATATGGTAGTCATTGTTTTAGATGCAACAGAAAATCCGTATAATCAGGTAAATATCACAATTATCGGCAATTTAGTTGCAAGAAAAATACCTGTTTTAATTGTTGCAAATAAAATTGATATGAAAAAAGCGAATATCAAGCAAATTGAATCGGCATTTCCTGATTATGACGTTGTGGGAATAAGTGCAAAATACGGAAAAAATTTAGAAGAATTTTATGAATCAATATTTAAATTAACAAAAGATATTTAGTAATAATTAAAAAGTATATTCTTCGATATATATATTAAAATGACTCAAAAAAATGATGGAATGAAAAAAAATCTTGGAAAGATTAAAGGCTTTTCTATTCAGTTCTTACCCTATTCGGAAATGAAATCTTTAGACGGCAACGAAAGAATTCAAAAGATTTTAAAGATTGTTTTAGGAAATAATATTTTAATATTGCAAGGTCGATTAAGAAACGAAGAAGAAACAAGATTGATTTGGGATACGATGGCGATGGTTGATCATGTTAAAGGTTTTACCGGTATTGAATTAGCAGTAATTTCTGAAGATGATTTAAGTTTTTTTGGAACTTTAAAAAAAGGTGTTGTGAATCTAATAAGTGGCGGAGACCTTGGTGCAATAACAATCATAGGTCCTGCAACAATTGTTAAAGAAATAAAAAAGAATCCTAAGAAGATTGAATTATTATTAAATAAATAATTAAATTATTTAATAGTTTATAACTTAAATTTTTATTAGAAAATATTAAATAGTCCTTAAGATTTAGATAACCATGCCACACCAGTGTACAAAGTGTTCTAGGTTTATTCCAGTTGGAAGCAAAGAATTACTGGAAGGGTGCGGTAATTGTAAAAGTAAATTCTTTTTTTATATTAAAGAAGAGCAATTAGAAAAAATAAGGAATAATCCTATAGAAATACCTGAAGATGAAAGAAAAATTGTTGAAAGGGATATTCGTGATATTGCCGGAATAACTGATGAAAGCATGCCGGTAATTTTAGATATTGAATCTATAAGGGCTATTGGTTCAGGGAAATTTGAAATTGATGTTGTAAATTTATTTAATAAAGATCGTCCATTAATATATAAATTTGAAGAAGGAAAATATTTAATTGACTTAGCAACAACATTAAGACAAAATATGAAAAATAAAAAATAAAGGTAAATATAAAAACTATTTTTTCTCGAAATTAATATGACAAAAAAAATTAACCAAATTTTAAATCAGGTTTTGATTCAGGTTGAACCTTCAAAAGAAGATTTGGAACTCGTTGATACATCCTTGAAAGATTTTTTAAAAAGATTTAATCAAAATCTAAAAAAATTAAAAATTAAAGCTGAAGTATTTATTGGCGGAAGTTTTGCAAAAAAAACTGTAATAAAAAAAGATTCTTATGATGTGGATGTATTTGTCCGTTTTGATAAAAAATACGACGACAAAGA
>DATDUI010000063.1:0-14806 GCA_035290465.1 Candidatus Nanoarchaeia archaeon
ATCAAAAATTGAAAAAAAATTATCATTTTCATAAATTTTTTCAGAAGAAACTTCACCACTTGCAATTTTACAAAAAATACAATGATTCATAAAAAATAAAATAAAAATAAGTTTAAAAATTTAATTAAAAAAATAAAAAAAGGAAGAAAAGTTATCTTTTCTTTTTAGAAGCAACTTTTCTCTTAACAGGTTTTCTTTTAACAATTTTTTTCACAACTTTTCTTTTAACAACTTTTTTCTTAATTGTAGCCATAGCCCTTTTTCGTTGTGCTTCTAATTTCAAAACTTGTTTCTTGAGAGAATTAATACTAATCTCAAGTTGCTTTGGTGTCTTTGGTCTTGCCATTTTTGTTCTACCTCTTTTTAATTAATACCAAATAAAATTTGGCAAAAGTGAAGATTATTCTTCACTTTAAGTTAATAACACTAAGTAACACTTCTTTAAAAACTCTTCGGAAAAAACCCAAAATATTAAAAACAAAAAATAAAATTAAAATTAAAAAGAATAATTTATCGACGGTAAAATAAATATCAATGAAAGACTATAATAATTCACAACTTATATAAATTAATAAAACATAAATAAAATATGACAATCACAATAAACTTTTTGGGAACAGCAGGACAAATCCCAACGACAAAACGAAATCATTCAGCAATATTACTAACATTTAATGAAGAAAATATTTTAATCGATTGTGGAGAAGGAACACAGACACAATTTAGAAAAGCAAAATTAAATCCCGGAAAGATTACAAGAATATTAATAAGTCATTTTCATGGAGACCATATTTTAGGAATTCCAGGAATACTATCTACACTTGCATTAAACGGATACAATAAAAAACTTTATATTTACGGACCAAAAGGATCAAAAAAATTTATCCAGGATTTGCTTCAGTTATTTAACTTTCGAAGAGAATATGAAATAAAAGTCGAAGAAGTCACTGGAAAGTTTTTTGAAACAAAAGATTTTTTTATTGAAGCAAAATCAATGACTCACGGAGTTCCATGTAATGCATATTCTTTTAGTAAAATAGGACATACACGAATTGATCGAGAAAAATTAAAAAAATCAGGACTACCATCAGGACCAATATTACAACCATTAAAAGAAGGAAAAAACATAACATATAACGGAAAAAAATATTTAGCAAAAGATTTAACATATAAAGAAGAAAATCTGAAAATTTCAATAATTATGGACACATCAGTAAATAAAGAAATTGCCCCATTTGTAAAAAATTCAGATTTAATAATAAGTGAAGCAAGTTTTGATTCACAACTGGAAGAACATGCAAAAGAACATCAGCACTTAACTGCAAAACAAGCAGGAGAAATCGCAAAAAAATCTAAATCAAAAAGATTAATTTTAACACATATAAGCCAAAGATATGAAAACAAATTAAAAGAACTTCTTGACGATGCAAAAACAGAATTTGAAAATACAACTATCGCAAAAGATTTAGAAATTATTGAAATTTAACATAATTTTTCAAAAGTCAAATTTTCTCTAGGATCAATCCAATTTGAAGAATGCTGTATTACTGAACCGGAAATAGGAATATAACTAACTAATCTGCCATTTTCACAAACAATTTCATAATCCTGACAAAAATTTGTTTCATTGCAAACAGCCCTTGTAAAAAAAGATGAATTCTTAATAATTTCACCGGTAATTTTGTTTGAAACAAAATTAAATATAAAAATCCCAAATAAAACCAAGGTTAAAAAAATCATAATCAAAAAAATAATTTTAAAAAAATTCATTCTAAAATCTCCTTTTTCTAAGCCATTTATCATTAGAGATTAAACTTCTTTGCTTAAAAGATTTTTTCTTTTTCTTAAAAAAACACCAATTATAACCTTTCTTTTTTCTTCTTTTGCAAAAGATAATTAATAAAAATAAAAAGATTATCAAACTAATTAAAATTATTACAATTAACCAAGGGATTGTTCTTTTTACATTGAAAAATTCAGTAGAACTTGCAATTTTATCATCATAAATAACTTCAACATAAAGAGCATATGTTCCAGAAAGAATATCTTTAGGTAAAATAATTGTCTTAACTAAATCTGCTCTACGAGAAATCTTAAGAGATTCTGAATCACTTAAAATTTCAACTCCTTCATCATTCTTAACAACATATCTAATATCTGCATCAACATTTTCAATCTCACCCAAATTAATAATCTCTACTTTTGCTAACAATTCTTCTCCAGGGAAAAGACTCTTAAATTGAGAGGGGATAACAACATTCACATCAAATAATGAATCTTTAGATTCAACATTAATCGCAATTAAAACTTCTTTTATTAAATTATCAGCAGAAATAATTAATTTACCCACATATAAACCAGGATTAACATTTTCAGAAACAATAAAATCCAGTTCTAAAACTTTTAATTCATCTTCATCTAAACTAAATTGAGATTCACGAATAAACACAAAATCTTTTAATAAAGTATTATTAATCACAATATCTAATTCCCCATTACCAATATTTTTCAATGTTAATTTACCTTTTTTAACTTCACCAGGTTTTAATGAAACTTTGATATTCTCACTATCAACCCAAAAATCTTTCACTAAAGTAATTATTGGAGTAACAGCAACCCCGCCACCACCTCCGCCCCCGCCAGTTGAAGGAGGAGTCAGAACAACTTCAGGAGAAGTAAACAATACAAAATCCGAAGCAGTTGAATCGGGTTGTCCGGAATTTGCATAACTGCAAGTAGTTCTAACAACATAAGACCCAACAGGATTATTCAATAAAACATTTAAACTAACAGCCTGAGTAACATTCTCTAAAGGAACAGTTTCCTTGCTAAACTGTGTTTGAGGTTCACTGCCGTCAATAACAAGATTATTATTTATATCCACCCAAACATCACAAGTTGATTCAGTAGCAGCTTCACCTTCATCTAAGATTTTAACATTACAATTCAAATTACTTCCAACAATACTTGAATCAGGACATTCCAACACAACCATATATGGACCACCGGTAGCAATTCTAAATTGCATAGTTTTAGAATTATTAATACCATTATAACTAGCAGTCATCTGAACAATATAAGTCCCAGTAGTTGGATTAGATTCTATGCTCTTTACATATCTCCAGACATTATTACTTTCAACAAAATTTCCTTTATTAGCCGTTGTCCATGAAGTTAAATAAGTTGGAGGTTGCAAAATATTCAAATTAATTGTATCAGGAATAACATCATTGCCATTTTGATCCGCAAAAGTGGCTTCAATTATCGTCGCTTCATTAGGATATTTTGGAGAACTTGTAACTAAACTAGTAATTTCAAATGCACCAGAAACATAGAATGGAACATAAATATTAACAGTACTACCAGTTAAAGTACAATTCCAATAATAAGCTCCAGATGAAACATCATTTGAAACATCCCAATAAGCATAAACTCCACCATCATTTATAGAAGTAACAGCATTCGCAATAAATTGATTGCCCTTTTTAATTTCACAAGTTGCATTTTCAATAAATTTAGAATTACCCAATAAATCATTTGCCAAAACCCATAACTCAGCAGTACCACCAAATTGAGTATAAACTGTAGAAATATAGTCCACTAAAAATGCAGAAGTTGCATTACCTTGAGTAAATAAATTATTTTTAATAAAACTAATATTAGTTTCTAAATTATTTATTCCATTCAAAACAAAACTTATATTCGATTGTGTCGCAACATTTTCAGTTAACCATTGAATATTTTGATAGATATTATCAATATCAGTTTGCAACTGAGGAATTTGAGAATTATTCAAAGTTAAAACAATTGCATTTGTCTCAACAGCTTTATCACTAATATTCTGTAATCTGTCGCAAATTTCATTATTAATAGAACAATCAAAATAATTTATTAATGATTGAGAATTACTCTCTATATTATTTGTAGTTAAATTAATTTCATCTAAAGTTATTTTTAGATTAGACAAAGTAGTATTAATCCACCACTCAGAACATTGTGCATCCTTAAAACAAGATAATAAATTTTCAGCAACACTCTGATTGTAATAAGTTAAATTTCTTGAAGAATAATTCCAAACATAAGTAGCAAGTTCATTATAATCAATAACTAATCCGGCACCAACAGGTTGAGTGGATATTAAAGTAAATCCTGCATAAGAATTACTTAAAATATTACAACTAACGTTAGCATAATATACCGACGGAGTCACTGGAGTAATCCAGGAATAATTATATAAACCATTTCCAAAGTTAGTCATACTGCCGGAATTCTTAACAGAACCATCAGCTAAATCAATAATTGTAACATTTAATTCTCCGTCACAATTTATCAAACCGCCAGTAGAAGAAACAACTTGTGCACCAATTACAGCATTAGAACCTGCAAGAATAGGAGTAGAAGATTCTAAATAAATTTGTGGATAAGATACTCCTGCAACTTCTGTTTTAATTTGGAAAACTAATGTTTCATGGAACTCATTTCCAAGATAAATTGCATCAATATCAACTCTATAAGTCCCTTCAATAGCATTATTTGGCAAAATGAAATTATATGCAAATCTACCTTGAGAAAGAATAGTAGAAACTCCGTAAGATAATAAAGTATTATTTGGATAATAAACGCTAATATTAATCGTTGAATTAACCAATTGACTATTTTCATTAACCGAAGTTGAAAGCACATACACATTATCACCTGGATTATATCCCGAACCAACACCACTAAAAACATTAAGAGGTAAAATTGCAGAAGCATTTAATAGAGGAACATAATCAAATGTTCTTACTTCTCTAATCCCTAATGAACTAACAATCACAGCATAAATCCCATAAGGTGAATGACCGGAAGGAATTAAAAAATTATAATTATAAATTCCAAGACCGCTAATCTCATTAAATAATCCGGAATTAAACCAAAGACTTCCATTTGGATATAAAATGCTTGCAGAAATTTCACGTGATGTAATAGGGTTACCCAAATTATCAGCTAAACTCACAAAAATAGTTTGATTTTGCCCGGAATTAATTTCTTTTCTTGAAACCTCAATTGCCCCAATAGTACCTGTTCCGCCAACACCAGCTAAATCAATCAAAGAACCAGCAGCACCTTGAACAATATCATAACCTAAATTAAATTCTGTGGTTTTACCTGCATCAACAATACTTCCTGCAGAGTTCTCATTACCAACAACTAAATCAATACAGAAACTATAAGTAATACCATCAACAGTTTTTAAATCAGTAGTTAAATTATTTTGTGCAGTTTGATATTGCATGTAATCATATAAATCATTCAATGAAAATGCATTTGCAACAGTTAAACCATTAGTTAAAGTTAAATTACCACCATAATAATAAACAGGTCTAATAATATAATCAGACATATTTTGTATAAATGTAATTACACCTGTTTCATAATTAATAGTATAGTTCTTTGTACTACCTTCAACTAATTTTGTATCATTCGCAAATAATGCAAAGAATTGACACTGGTCAATAGGATAATTATTTAATTGCCCGCTAAATTCAAAAGAATTATGATCTTCTTCACCATAACTTACTTTTGTAGGAAGATTATAAGTAATATTACTTAAAACTGCAACTTCAGAAACTGAAAAACTTGTAAATGCATTCTCGGCTAATTGTATAGTTTCAATAGTCGCTGCAGAAAATTCTTTAGCAATACTTTGGAAATTTTTACCATATTTCTTAATATACAAAGTATGAGGACCTTGTTCATTACCGGTTTTATAAACATAATCAAAAAGTCCACGGGTAATTAATTTTTGAGGGATAATTCCAAGAGAATCAGTCATTAATGAAAAAATTACGTCACCTTTTGTATCGAGTAAAACAGTAGTAGTGTTTTCTAAATTAGCACCAGCTGAATCAGTAGTTTTCAAATCATAACTATAAACCCTACGAATCTCTCCGGAATAACTTCCGCTTGTCCAATTAATAGAACCCCAATCTAAAGTTGGATTTAACAAAATAGCATTACCAGTATAGTTTAATACTTTTATATCACTTCCATTTGTTTCACTAACTTCCAAATTAACAATGGTAATATTAGTATCATTAAAGAAGTAAATTCCATCTTCAAGCGTCTTTCTTGCAGTAATTGAATTTAAATTGCCAACTTGACTAACAGCAGGGTAAAAACCTTCACCAACATTAGTAATAATTAAATCTTCTAATGAATTATTATTCCCTAAGAACCTGATAGTAAACCAATTTTGCAAAGTACTACTTTTTATAAGAACTTCACCATTCCAATATAGCCTAAATGGATTTGAATCATTAGAAGAAACTTTATGTGACACACCTGAATCATATAATTTTAATTTTGAACCTGCAAGTAAATAAAATTCTCCTTCATTTGCATCAACTGCATCTAATCCTGAGAATGATAATGTTGAACCACCAAATGGAGAACCTTCTTGTGATAATTGACCTGAAATTAAAGTTGCATTAAAGTTAATTTGAAGTTGCTTACCAAAGTCTACTGCTTGACCAGTTGTCTTTACAAAAGTAGTATTTAACGGAGAAGTTACATTCCCTAATTCCAATCTACTTAAAACAGCATATGAACCCTCAGCAGGTTTAATCACAGCACAAATACCTCTTACAGCTCTTCCAAACTCATAAATCTGCTCAAAAGTAATAGCATTTGATTCATTATTACCCATTACTTCACGACCACCAATACCATTATCACCCCAAACAGTAATAGTATCAGTTGCAGGATTATAACTCATTGGATAATTCAAAGCATATGAAAAACCAGTATCAGGCTGACAAACATCTAAATTAAATTGCCAAATATTTGAAGTAGTATTAGTTATTCCGTCACTTGCAATAACTTTCCAATAATATGTTGCTGAACCAATATCTCTCCATAAATATAATGCTTCAGTAGTTGTATCTAAGAAAGTCGTTGCATTTAAAGTATCACCAAAGACATAATAAGTGATATTAACATTTTCAGGAGGAGTAATAGATTGCCAAGATAAACCTACAGGAGTTGCTGCCTGAAGTGAATTATTAATTGGAGCCTGTAATACCGGAGTAGGTAAATCAAAAATAAATGGATGAACATCTAAAAATAAATTTTGTAGATCTTCAAATAATTTTCCATTTTCCCAAGTATAGGCAATTTTCTCAACAGTAACATTTCCGTTTTTGTCGCCAATACCATCAGTATAACTCTTAACATTAATTGTTCTTTGTGCATCTACAAATTTATTTTGCTCGCTTTCATTAATAGTATAATTAATCCAATTTACACTAGCAGTATTAATCAAAGAATAATTTTGCCAAATGATTAATTCTTCACCATCATCATTTGTAAAATTCACAAGACCTTCACCAATAGTTAATCCATAATCAGACCAGCCATAAGAAGTGTAAAAATCAATCTTGCTTAATTTTTCATATTGAGAATTATTAGGTTTGCTAAATGTAAAACTTTCAAAATCTTCACAATTAGTTCCGGCACAGCCAATATTAGTATTATTAATAAAATAATTTGTAGACCTTGTATCCTTGATACCTTTTGCAATTAAAACATGCTTGCCTTCAGAACTACAATTCGTAGTGAAATTTAAATTTTGCAAACCATAAACAGAAGTTGTCGGTAATTGCCATGTAATAATATTATTACTTTGTGTTCCACCACTATAAATATTTAAAATCGTACAATCTTCAGGAATTTCTAAAGTAACATTCCAACCAGTTGCATTACTCTCACCAACATTTGTAACCTTTAAACTATAATTATAATCCTTATTTAATTGTGCACTTCTTGTTTCTCCCCAAGGGAATTCAAGTTTTTGAACAGCAGTAATTGCAAATTGTAAATGTGCTTCACCAGTATAATTTAAAGTTTGAGGATTAAATGATTGTTCTTCATTTAAAGTTCTTGCTCCCCAAGTTGCATCATAACTTAAATCTGCAACTTGCTCTTCAACAGTCGGAGTTTTAATTTGATATGTTAACACTGCATATTGATTAACATCAATAGAACCTAATTGCCAGGTAATTTTATTATTAATTAAATCAGTTTGAGCACTTTGTAAAGTAATATCTCCTAATAATGAAGGGTTTGCAGGAGTCCAGCCTGTCGATAAACTTTCAACAACAGCAGTTGTACCAGAAGTAGAAGCACATCCCTTATTATGAACACTTAACTGTGCATCAAATACAGTATTTCTTCCAATGACTTTCGGCATTTCCCTCACCACTTCCAAAATTGGAATATTATCTCCATTTTCAATTGATTGAATAATCAATTTATTTTTAGCAACAGGATATGAATAATCAATAGACGCATTCACGCTAGTCTGTTCATTATTTTGACTCGACGTAACATTAAATAAAAGAGTATAATTGCCGGGAATATTTGCATTAATCGTTTGTCCACCGGAATAACCCCACCCAGAAGGCAGATTCAAAGTAACATCATAATTAACTTCTTCATTAAACGGATGATATAAATTAACTTTATAATTTTCAATTGTACCATTGCACATATAATCATAAAACACAGCCGACGCTTCAACATCTTTGAAAGTTAAATTTTCAGTTCTTGAATCTGTTTCATCCCCTGAAATTAAAACATTCAAATTATATTCATCAGCTACCCAACTCGAAGTAGGAATATTAGTAAAATTAATATAACTCACAGAATTAGCATTAATATTAACTCCCGAAACAATAGACGAATTAACAACATTCAAATCAGAATCAATGATGTTTAATTCAACATCAACATTTCTGGGAGCATCAAGACTATTTGCAATTTTCACAGAAACATTAATTAGATCCTCAGAAGTCTCAATACCCTTAACGCTAATAGCATTAATTGAAGAAATAATATCTTCAATCTTTAAATCTTCAGAATAATAACCTTGCAAAGTTAAACCAGTAATTTCAACATCATTACTTCCAACATTTTCAAATTTAACAGTGCATAACCCAGACTCATTTGTAAATAATTGATTTCTTAAAATTGCAATCTGTTTAGAAGCAGTTGACGCAACATACTCGCTATGTAAAATATCATTCCAATTTAATCCATCATATGAATAGATACGAACATTAGTACCCACAGAATTCCAATTGACATTTAATTTCGCAATCCTGTAATTTGCAGAATCACAATTCCAGCTAAATATTGATTGATTATTTGGTTCAAGTGTAACAGGCAAATCATTCAAAGTTACTTCAGAGTTTAATTCTTTATACACAACAAAATTACTTGATAATTGTGTATCATTACCAGCGTTGCTGGAATTAACAAACATCGACATATTAGTCACCCCATAAGTAGAAGGAGTAACATTCCAGGACACCTTAACAGGTGAACCAACGGTTATTGCACCCAGAGATTTAATTTGATCAATAATATTCCAGCCAATTTCAGTAGAATTTAATATAGCATAAACATCGTTTGAAGTGCTTACCCAAGCATTTACTGTACCGTTAGTCTTAAACAAATTATTTTGAAAAGCTTCACTTGGGACTAAAACGTTTGAAGCATCAACAGTGGCTTCGCATCCAGTAGTTTGTAACGTTATTGTAAAATTTTCAGAAATATTAGAACCATAATTTAGTTCACTTGAATTAATCTCTCCCACCCATTTTTGCAAGCCATCAATATAACTGCAATCACTCATATTAAAATAAAAATTAGCATAACCAGAAGAATTTGTAAATGCACTCCCAATAATTTTTTCATCCCCAGCATAACTGTCATGTAAAAGTTTAAATGTAACAATTGCAGATGGGCCTGTAAGATTATAAGACCCTTTATCAAAATCATAAACTCTTACAGATAAATTATTGCCTTGAGAGAGATAAATTACAGTCGTACCATTCCCTTGACCTCCATAACTAATATTTGTTGAATCTTTTGTGACATCAATATAATTAGTTGTTCCAGATGTTGAAGTTACAGAAGAATCATCCATTTTAAATTGATAAAACCATTGACCTTGATTACTTGAGGTAAAATTCCTAAACCAAGTTTTTTGTGAATTAATACAATTATCACAAAAGATAGGAGTTTGATTAATACAAATTGAAGGAGAACAAACTCCTGGATTAACTGTCTGCCCAAGATATAAAGAAATATTGATTACCTGATTAATATTACCAGAACTGGCAATAACACTAAAATTTCTATTCGAATAACCCCATCCTGCAGAACTTGGAACACCAACAGGATTTTCTAATTTATATCTTGGGAAAAGATAAAATAATCCTGGATTATTTTTTTGAATAGTAAAATTATCATAATGTAATGAAGCATTTGCAAACATTGTAATATTATACCAGCCTTCATCGGAAGAAATGGTTGTAAGATAATCACAGGTAAAAGCATTAGCTCCAACTTGAGTAGTATCATTACAAATAAAACCTGAAACCGCACTAATATTAGCATTATAAATAACTGTAGATGTTAAAGCATCTCCACAATCATCAGTTGTCGCACCTAAAAAACTAACAATCTCTTCTTGAGTATAATTTCTTGTTCCGTCAGGACGTATTAAACCAAGTAAAATATCCCCCCTTAATGAAAATTGTAAAATCTCAGAAGCTGTATCTTTATAGCAAGAATCACTAATTATTTCACTTTTTAATTTTTGATTTCCAACTGCATATTTTGTGGGAGTACACAAAGGATTGAAATAATAACTTACATAACCCGAAGAATTGGTTTGATTAATAATTCCAGAATCATAGTTCACAGTATCGAAAGTTGTCTTAAAAGTTACATTTTTTCCAGAATCAAAATAATTTCCATTGTCTAAATCTTTTACTCTAAAAATAAATAAATCAGTTTGATTACCAGTACGATTCGCAATAGTATTATTCCCAAAAATATTTTCAAAAAGAATGTCATCTTTTTCTATTTGAAATGTTCTTGCAGTTGTTTCACTTGAAATTAAATTTGAATCAATAAGATAAAATTTATATTGAGCAGAAGAAGTAACATTTGCACACAAAAAATTAGAGAGATTAAAATTATATTTTGTCAAAGTCGAACAATCAAAGATACAACTTTTTGTTTCAACATCAACAAAACCTAAACCAGTATTAATCCTCAAGGTAATATTAAATAAATCTCCATCTGAATCACTTGCATTCAATGAAAAGTTCCATACTTCTCCCCAACCAGCAATTGCTCCGGAAGTAACACCATTAACAACCTCATTAGTTCCGATAGGAGCAGCATTAACACTTACAGAAACAGAATAATTTTGAGAGATATAAGAGTTATAACAGGAACTTAAATCAAGATAACCTTTCCATTTTTTAGTACCAGAAGTAAAACCTGAAGGATTAAAATAAAATAAAACATTACCACTATAATTAGTATTATTATTTCCGACCGTTTGAAAAATATCTCCAATATTAGTAACATCAAATTTAACATTCAGAATTTCAGAAATATCATAACTGCCTTTACTTAAATCATAAGCTCTTAAATGAAACTCTGCAGGAATTTCAGAAGTTGCAGTACTTTGATTCCCGGAGATATGAGTTATATTAATATCATCTTTTAAAATTTCAAAAGTACAATCAACCCCTTGATCAAGACACTCATTAGTTATACCGGATGCCCAAGCAGTTGCATTATACCCTTGATTATCAGTAGCATTAAATTTAAATTCCCAATCACCTACATCAGAACAATTAAAATTAGTAGCCCAATTTAAATCCGTTGAAGCACAATTATTACAATATTTTTCTTCACCAATTTGTTGCCATTCTTGACCTGCCAATCTTCTCCAAAGTTTAACAGTAGTATTAGAAGTGGGATTCGTAACATTAATTCTAAAAATAAAGTTTGACCCCCATGCACCATTTTCTTTTGAAACATTTGCATTAAAAATAATTGGAGTCCAACACCAATCATATCGAATATTAAAAACATCCATAATACCAAAATGATTTGGAGAACCACCGAAAGAATATAGATGAACAGAATAAAGTTTTGAAAAATTATTAAATCCTTTATTCGTAGTATTACAAGTATTTGGAGAACCAGAATAACCACATTCCCATCTAGGACCGAAAGTATTACCACTTTCAACAGATTCATTAAGATAAGCAGCATACCTTATTCCAGTCCAACTTGAAACAGGAGATTCAGTACTGTTACCAATTTGAGAATAAGCTTCACCGAGAATCAAGGGATCTCTAGCACCAGAACTAATATATCTTGCATAATTATAAATTGAAATTATATCTTTATTTTTTTGCCCAGGACTATCAGTTCCAATTGTCCAATTATAATAAGTATTTGCAGCTACAGATTTTGTACCAACAGCACCCCATTGTGTAACATCAGTAAAGCTTTCACAGGTTTTATTCTCCGTAAAATATTGATTGCTCTTTCCTGCAAAAATTAACTGCAACATAATTAAAGATAAAAATAAAATTATAAAAAGAGATTTAAAAAGTTTCATTTTTTACTCCCAAAATCATAACATAAAGTATAATTTATACTAAAAACATCAGTAATCAAATATTGAGAGCCATAAACTTTAATCCCATAACAATTTAAAAAATCATAACGACTTAATTTATCAATACCACATCTTTTATTTGAATTTTTATTATTCCCACAATACTTCCCAAATTTTCCTTCCTCTTGGCTTAAAGTTTCATAAGCTAAATAATCTGCATATTTTCCTTTTTCAGGTTCAGCACAAATAGATTCTTTAGGATTTGAAATCTGAACATAACCTTCACCTTCAGTAATTTTTTCTTCAAGATCAGTAAATATAAATCTTGTCTGAAGAGTTATATTAGAAAAAAAGCAATTGTCAACATTTAATTCAGAACAACTAAATTTTGGATTCCATACATAATAACCTGTTGACCCTTCAGAAAATAAACTATAATAACTAGACCATAAAACTTGTTCTTCAAAATTTTTGCAAACTAAACCCTCAAGAGTAAAATTAATCAAAGAATA
Organism: Candidatus Nanoarchaeia archaeon; assembly: GCA_035290465.1. Lineage (GTDB taxonomy): Archaea > Nanobdellota > Nanobdellia > Pacearchaeales > GW2011-AR1 > GW2011-AR13. Next base: position 12,988 of record DATDUI010000063.1, read on the forward strand.
AAAAAAAGTGGTTTCAGCACTAATATTTTGATAAGATACTTTAATTTTATAATCCCCTTCGATTTTAAAATTTGCAATCAAAGAATAGATGTAATTGCCATCAATAACTTCAATATTATCAACAAAAATAATACTTTCATTAAATGATATTTCTAATTTTATCGAATCATTTATTTTAGAGCCGTTTATAATTACACTTCCAGAGATATTTATCGTTTCATTTAAAAAATAATTTTCTTTATCAAGATTTATTTTCAATAATGTTCCATTAACTTGTTCTTCAAGAGGTAAAGTAATATTACTTTCATTAATCTCTTCTACTTCTTCAACAATTTTAATCTCTTGAATAAAAGAAATAAGTTCAAGATTATCATAAGATAAATTCACATTTAAAATACCTTCACTCACAGGAATTTTTAAAGAAGTCAAATTAATTTCAAAAACCTTAAAATTTTCTCCAACATAATCTGTAGAAATAATCGCAGTATTATTCTCAATATTTAAATTAACATTCTGAGAAGAAAATTTTATCTCAGCACTTTGCCCTTCCTTTAAAAGATAAATAAAAGGATTATTTTTTGAAACATTTCCTTCAATAGTATCTTTTAACTCTAAAGATATCTGACCAGTCATTGTAAGGAAAAAATTATTTACTGTCTTCAAAAATCCAGAGATAATTGCACCAGTGATAAGGGTTTCAGTAACTAAAGATTCTTCAGTTTCTTGAACTTTTTCCTTTTTTATTGCTTCATCTTTTTTTTCTTCAACAATCTTTTCAGAAACTATTTCTTCGCTAATAATTTCAGGGATATGAATAACTTCAGATTCTTCTGTTGAAATTACTTCTTCAGCAATTTCCGGAGCAGGAATAACGTTCTCTTCTTCGGTAACCTCGGGCTCAACAATGCTAACATTTTCTCCTACAGTAACATTAGGTTTTATTATGACATTCTCCTCTTCGGTAACCTCGGGCTCAACAATGCTAACATTTTCTCCTTCACGAACAATAGAATAAATTTCAAGAGTAAAAGTTACATTCGGATAAACCTCAGAAGGGATAACAGCATAAGCTTCACCAATACCAGAAAGATTTGTTCCTGCAAGAGAAAAATTTTTATTTACAACTTCTTCAGAAATTAAATCACTTAAAAAATAAGTTTGAGAAAAATTGCCTAAAACAATATTTATCTTAGTTGAAGTGGGTATTGCTTCTCCTTCTTGCAAAGTAAATTTCAAAACCCCATCGATAAACTCATTTGAATGATATTCAGGTTTAACATCTAAAATAAATTTTCCAGTAATTCCGAAATTTAAAAAAAATAAAATTAAAAATAAAATTATTCCAAAAAAGATAAAAATAAAATATTTATCGAAAAAGGACCTAATTTTCAATAAAGCACCAGCTAAGAAAGAGAATTTATTTTCAAAAGTTCTGTTTTTCGGCAAGAGTTTTTTATCCTCTTGCTTAAACATTTAAACAGGCCTCTCCAGACCAGATTTAATTAAAATTTTTGAAAAAAAATTAAAACTATTTATAAATAAAGTTCTACCTCTAATTGCCCCTTTTTTTACCATTTTTATGACGAATTTTACACAAATATATACCAAAAATATATTAAATAGTTCAGTAAGAATAGATTCGTATCAAAAAATTAAATCAACAAAATCAAATTTTAACAATTAGTAAGCTTTAAATAGAATTTTTATCACAAATATTTATGGCCCGGTAGCTCAGCCTGGATAGAGCGACTGCCTTCTAAGTAGTAGGTCGCAGGTTCGAATCCTGTCCGGGTCGTTTATATGGCATTGAAAATGCCAT
>DATDUI010000064.1:0-4782 GCA_035290465.1 Candidatus Nanoarchaeia archaeon
AAAATTAGTTTCTTTAATCTGCTCCTCAATTCTTGCACCATGCTTTTTTAAAATATCTTTAACATCTTTTGACGTCATTTTTCACCTCTAAATAATAATTAATCAAAGAAAAAATAATTAATAAATGTTTATGAAATTAAAATTAAATCATCTTTTTCTTAATCTTATTATTCAACCATTTTTGCCATTCCGGAAAAACCCTTTCACTTACAGGCAACCCAATTTCTTGATGAACCTCGTCAGAAATTTTATGAAATGCATGATTAGACAAAGTATTAAATTCTGCTTCTAAGAGTTCATTATTTCCTGTTAGTTGAGACATCCTTACAACTTCATTCTTAATTTTAGCACGAAGTAAAATATTATCATAAACAGCATCCCAATTACCAGCCCAGCCTTTAACATTTGACGCAATATCTTTTATAATCTCGCTATCACCATTAATTAAATCATCAGTTGCTTCAAGCTCATCTTTTTCAACATTATATTTAACTAAATCAACAAAACCTTTTTCTCTTAAAGGATCTTCTTTCCAGTGTTTTCTTACTTCTGTAATTTGCTTTAATCTTCTCCACGAATGTAAACCGTCAGGGGTCTTAACAGGATTTGCAATAGCAATAATATCAGTAGCCTTAAAACTAGTTGCAGGAACTTCTAAATCATTAACAACCCTATCAAAAACACCATAAGCAGATGCACCATGAATTGTACCCGCAACAACATTTGCAAGTGCACCAACCCTCATCGCCTCATACAACGCTTTTGCTTCAGAACTTCTTACTTCACCGATAATTAAACAACTATCACCCAACCTTAAACTAGTCCTAATACCATCATCAGCAGAAACCTCAGTCGTTGATTTTAACAACGCAGAACGAACCTTCATACTCAGAATATCATATTTTAATTTTCTTAAACTCTCAATAGGCAATTCCAATGAATCTTCCAGAACAATAATTCTATATCTGGGAATAATCTCAAGCATTAAACTGCCAAGTAAAGAAGTTTTACCGGAACTCCTTGTACCAGCAACAAGTAAAGTCCTCGAACCATCAATTAAAAAACTTAAAAGACCTGCAGAAAAAGGATTCAGCATTTTATGTTTAATAAATAACGGCAAAGTCCATGGAGAATCCCTATGCCTTCTTATCGAATATGCCAAACCATCAGGAGATAATGGTCTTTGAATAATCGCAATTCTTGCCCTATTTTTACCGATAGTTAATTGAGTATCTAAAACAGGATTGGCTTCATCTAAAGGTCTTCCGGAAATCATTCTAAACTTCGCAGCCCATGAATCAACATCTTCAGAACTAGGCAAAATATTTGTTGAACATTCATCATATTCCTGATGTCTTAAAAAAATATTCGTCATAGGAATTGGTGCATTTAATGCAATATCCTGCAATTTTTCATCCTGCAATAAAATTTCAATTAAGCCAAAACCAATAGTATGTCTCACAAGAATTGTCGCAAGAGTGTTTAATTCTTTATAACTCAAATTTGTATTCTGACTTTGAGCTAAATCACGCAATAAATCTTTAGAGATATTAAAAAAAACCTGCCTGGTTCTTTCAGGATCAGTAAATTCTTCTGCCCGAGGCTGATGCTCAATCAAAACTCCTCTTGCAAGATTTAATAATCTATTCAAATCCTCGCTTAATGAATGTTCTGGGGGATTTAAATGATAAATTAATTTTGCCTCATCTTTTACTTTTAAAATTGTAACAATAGATTCATCATAATCCTCCTGAGAGATTTTATATTGATCAATAATTTCAGCATCAGGGGGTAAATCAGTAACTAACCTTGTAAAAGTAAAATTCGGAATAACATCTGGCTTAAAAATTTTATTATAAATTTCTCTGTCTCCTTTAATATAACCATCTAAATAAGGCAAAGCTACTTCAATTAATTTTAATTTGCCAAATAAAGAAAAGATTTTTTCTAAAAAATAAATATAACTTTCCTGATCAAAACGATAAACAGGTTCAATTTTATCAAGAAAAATTCTTTCCTGAAGAATAATCTTTTTTAATTCAATATAAGAAGAAACAGGATCAGATTTTAACAAAAAAAGAAAAGAAAATAATTCATTATACCTTTTTGAAAAAAGATGCTCGGCGTTAAGAATTAATTTTTCTTGGGATAAAATCTTTTCTTGCTTAATTAAGTAAATATAAAGATTTGCCAATTCTAAAAGAATAGAAGTTTCATTAAAATCATAATTATAATTTTTTTGTTGAACAAGCACAATTCTCGAAACATTTGGATTTTCAATTAAAACATCTATTGTCCTTTCAAGGACTTCAGGATATTCAGCAAAACTTGGAACATAAGGAGCTCCAAGATAATTAATATATAAAACATCTTCCCCGGATTGCCTTTTAACTTCATATGCATACAGCTTTGATCCCTCTTTAAATTCCATTTTTTGTTGTTTTTTTATTAGTTTTTTATTAGTGGTTAAATGGAATTTTTAGGAAATCTTTTGGATTTACTTTAAATCCCATAATAATCTTAAAAAGCGAAAAGAAGTTTTTAATTTTTTATGTTATTGAGGCTCTGCCCGAAATTTTTGATTTTAACTATAATTTAGAGATTAAAATAATTTTTATTTTTGATTAACTTATTGGAAGTTCAAGTATTCTTAAGGGCGAGTTTGCGACAAAAAGTCGCATTTAGTGGGAATCCAGAAAATAAAAAACACCTAAATTAATGGAGTTAAAAAAATGATTTCAGACAACACAATTTTTACGGAAACAAATTTAAACTTAATTTCTTTAAACAACATATGGATGGAGCAGAATATAACCAAACAGGACAAGAATTCGAAGAGATTTTAATTAAATTAAGAGACCTTGAAGAAAAGCAAAGGTTAACCAAAGATAGACTTCTATTAATCAGCCAAAATTTATTAGAAATAAAAGAAAAAAGTATGCAAGACATACTGGGAATTAAAAAGGACCTGCAAATAATGAAACAAAACATGAATAGATTAATGAATTTTATTGAAACAGCCTCAAGCGAATTTTCAAAATTTGCAAAAAAAGAAGACTTAGAAATACTATCAAAACAAGCAAAAATGTTTCAACCCCTAAAATTAGAAAAATCGACCAAACAATAATTTTTATAAAGAATCTTATTCTACATTATAGTTATGGGTGTTTTAGAACAAGTTATGCAAATGCAAAATCAAGGATTTCAGGAACAAGATATAATCTCACAACTTCAACAACAAGGAGTTACACCTAAAGAAATTTCTGATGCATTCAATCAATCACAAATTAAAAACGCAATCTCTTCACAAGAATTTGAAGAAAATATGCAGCCATCAATAATGCAACAAGAAGAAAACCCACAACAACAAAATTATTATCCTCAAAATCAAGCTTATGCACCACAGGAAGCATACCAACCCCCACAACCAACACAAGAATATTATCCTGATCAACAAAATTATTATCCCGAACAAGGAGAATATGGTCAACAGCAACAAGGATATGAAAATTATGGAGGAGGCACAACAGATACAATGATGGAAATTGCCGAACAGGTTTTTTTTGAAAAAAATAAAAAAATAACTAAACAGATAGAAAAATTTATAGAATTTCAGACAATTGCACAATCTCAGATTATCTCCACAATGGAAAGATTAGCAAGAATTGAAAATATGATAGATAAACTGCAATTAACAATTTTAGACAAAGTAGGCTCTTATGCAAATAATTTAGACCAAATTAAAAAAGAAATGTCAATGATGCAAGATTCATTTGGAAAAGTTGTAAACCAAGCAGTGCAAGGTTCACATAAAAAAGAAATATAATTCTCAAAATAAAATTTAAATTAATTATTGATGCCCATAAGTATGTGCTTGATTTAAAAAAGGACCAACATTTGTTGGATGCGGACCTCTTTGTGGGAAAACAATTAGTGCAATTGCACCAAAAAGAATTATTAATGGAATTAACCAGTCAGCATACTCACTAAAACCATAACTTGAAACCCAACCAACAGATTCAGTTGAATTAATTAAAATTAAAACTAAAATAATTCCACCAGCACCTAAAAGAAGATAATTTGACCAATTTGCTTTAGGCAAAAAAAGTCCTAAGAAAATGATAACAACTAAAAGTACTGCAATACCCATTCCAGCTCGAGGGAAAATTTCTGAAAAAAATGTTGCTACAATTGTTGATTGAACAGCCATTAATCCTACAACAAGTGCAATAATACCTTGAATACCTTTATTAGTTCCAAATAAATTTAACTGACTTAAAACACCAAAAACCAAAGCAAATATTAATAAGAAAGGTAATAAATAAGTAAAAAAACCCATTTGTTCCCATTGTGAAAAAATATTTCCAAGATTCCCATAAGAAACAAGTGTTATTATCCCCTCTAGCATGTTAATATATTAAGAACAGAATTTAAATATGTTTCTAAAAAAATTCTTTTAGAATATTTATCCCTCCTTATTTATTTCTAAAATTTTATCAGAACATTCAAGATGATAAATTCCTTCAAATTCTCCCTCTAAAACACACTTCTCTCTTAATCCAATAAGTTTTCCGCATAAATCACAAAATTCTGCAATAAATAGATTAAAGGTTTAAAGATTAAATATTTTTCTAAATTCTAGGCTCTGTCCAGAGTCCTTAGTAAATCCAAATTGAAATAAAAAAATATTGCAAAACTTTTTGTTCAATCATTAAATTATTTTCTTGACTTTCAATTTTTTTAGTCAGATTATAAACAATCATGTGCCATCCAAACTCTCTT
>DATDUI010000065.1:0-13162 GCA_035290465.1 Candidatus Nanoarchaeia archaeon
TTGCCTAATTTAATTTTTGACAACCCTAAAGTGATTTTTCTTGTTACAAAATTAAATCCTCTTCTTTCACTTTCATGATTAAATAAAATTCCATTACAAGCAAATAAATTGTATGCTTCTCTATAATTTTTTATTATCCAAAATCCATATAATTTTGCTACACCATAAGGACTTCTAGGATAAAAAGGGGTTTTTTCAGATTGAGGGATTTCTAAAACTTTTCCATATAATTCTGAAGTAGAAGCTTGATATAATTTAGTCTTTTTTTCTAAACCTAAAATTTTTATTGCTTCTAATAGTTTTAATGTTCCAAGTGCATCGATGTTTGCAGTTATTTCTGGTATTTCAAAAGAGATTTTTACGTGACTTTGAGCGGCTAAATTATAAATTTCATCGGGTTTAATCTTTTGCAATAAATTTGTTAAAGAGATTGCATCAGTTAAATCTCCGTAATGTAAAAAGAGTTTTTTATCTAAGATATTTTTATCATTATATAAATGCTCAATTCTCCATGTGTTAATAGATGCAGATCTTCTAATGAGTCCATGAACTTCATATCCCTTTTCTAAAAGCAGTTCTGCTAAATAAGAACCATCTTGCCCGGTAATACCGGTAATTAATGCTTTTTTCATTGAATTATTAGAATAAATAGATTTTTATAATTATTTACATTGAAAAAGATATGTTAAATAAATTAATTTTTACAAAAAAAAATCCTTTAATAGAGGCAAAATTTGGAAAAAAAAATATTTTTAATTTTTTAAATTTGTATAGTCTTTGGCTTTTTAATAATAATAAACTTTTTCAAAAAAGCATAAATTCTAAAAATAATTTAAATTTTCCAGATGGCAAACCTGTTGCTAAAAAACTTAAAATTTTACAAGAAAGGGGTCCAAGTTTTACAAGAAATTTTTTACAAGATGATTTTGCAAGAGATAAAAAACATTTTTTTATTGGACTTGAAATTTCAGAAATTGAACGATTATCAAAAGTAACAAAAATTCCAAAAAAAAAGATTTGGGCATATAATCCCCCTTTCATTAAAGAAATGGAATTTTCAAATAAAGAAAAAATAAAAATGATTCAAAAAATAAATAATTTCAAAACAGATTACTTATGGATCTGCATTGGGAACCCTAAACAGGAAATTCTTGCAAATCAAATATTTGATTCTATTAAAGTTAATAAAATTTTTAATGTTGGCGCAGCATTGGATTTTTTACTTAAAAGAAAAAAAGAATGCCCAAAGATTTTGCGAAATATCGGGGTAGAATCAGTTTATTTAGGGATTACTAATCCAAAAAGAGCTTTTAAGAAGATTAAAAAGAGTTTTATTGGACTAAAATACCTTAAAGGGATTAAATTAGAATGAATTTCAGGAATATTTAAATAGTATCTTATTGATACTAATCAGTATTTAAAATGGACTTTAATTGGTTAAATAAAACAAATGTGAAAATTTTAGAGAGATTAATCGGGGGAAAAGATTATTTTAATCAAATTCATGAAAAAACTGGAATAAAAAGCAAAAATCATTTACTCAAAAACTTAAACCTATTAGAAGAAAAAAAGATTCTCATTAAAGAGAAAAATAGATCTAATACATTTTATGAGATTAATTTTGATAATTTATTAACAATTTCTTTATTAAATCTTATAAATAAATCTAAATTTGAAAAATTGCCTTTTTCAGTTAAGAAAAGTATTTTTGAATTAATTTATAGTTTAAAACCAAAAATAGCAATTTTATTTGGTTCTTATGCAAAAGAGAACTACAAAAAAGATAGTGATGTTGATTTGATTTTTATTGATTGCAAAAAAGAAAATTCAATAATCCAGGAAATTTCTTTGAAGTATGGAATAGAATTAAAAATTATTTTTACTAATTTAAAAGATTTCAACTCAAAAAATGAGCAAATTGCACATGTTTTAAAATCAGGCTATCCATTAATTGGGGAGGAATATTTTTATCATGAATTCAAAAAGATATAATTGGGAAATTTGGATTAAAAATTCAGATAAATTAGAAAAAGATTTTAATTTTTATCTTAAAAAAGAGTTTATTAAAGTAGAAAAAGAGCAAAAGTTTTTATCTTTATCACATCTTAAAAAAGCAGAATATAATCTTAAATTTGTTAATTTTTTATTGGAAAACAATAAATTTAGTGATTGGGCAATTGCTGGATGTTATTATACGATCTATCATTGTGCTTTAGCTCTTCTTGCAAAGAAAGGTTATTCATCAAAGAAGCATAATTCAACATTATGTGCTTTAATTAAATTTTATTATGAAAAATCAAATAAAGGATTAGATGAAGAGGATTTACAATTGATTTCTAAATCTTCCTTAGATAAACAAGAAGTTAGCTATTTTGTTGAAGCAAAGCAAAAAAGAGAATTAGCAAGTTATGGAATCAGCGATGAGTTTAATACAAATGAGGCAAAAGAATTACGAAAGAAAACAATTGAATTTATAAATAAATGCAGAGAGATTCTAGAATGAAAAAATTCTTAAATGTTTTAAAGATAAGAATTTTAGTATTTTCCAAACAAAAAGAGGAATCTATTTGAAAAATGAAAAAAAAAGTTTTATTTTTAAGCCCGCTTCCTCCCCCATATTATGGAAGTGCAATGTCCAGCCAAATGTGTTTAGAAATCTTGCAAAAGTTTAATAAATTTGAAGTTAAAAATATCAAATTAAATTATTCTAAAGAAATTAATGATGTAGGACAGTTAAATTTAAGTAAAGTTAAGGGATTTTTTATTGTTAAAAAACAGATTAAAAAATTATTAAAAGAATTTCAACCAGAGATTATTTATTTTGTTCCGGCAACATCCGGATTAGGATTAATCAGAGATTCATATTTTGTTAAACAAATAAAAAAATTAACAAACCGAAAAATAATTTTTCATATAAGGAGCAGGATTACAGATGAATCTTGGGATAAAAATAAAAAAAGATTTATAGAAATGCTTAAAGGAGAAAAGGCAATTGTACTGGATAAATCATTAGTTCAAGATTTGCATGGTTTAATCAAAAAAGAAGATCTTTTCATCTTACCAAATGCAATAAAAAATGAAGTAACTGAAAAAGAGATTGAGAGGATATTCAATAAAAGGAAAGAAAAACAACCATTAGAGATTTTATTTTTATCAAATATGGATGAGAGTAAAGGATGGTTAAAATTACTTTTAGCTTGTAGAATCTTAAAAAATAAAAAAATAAATTTTAGATGCAATTTTGTTGGAGATTGGACAACAAAAAAAGATGAAAAAAAATTTAATTTAATGGTTAAAGAGTACGATTTAGAAAAAGAAGTTAAATATTTAGGGAAAAAAGTTGGAAAAGAAAAAAATAAAGTTTTTGAAGAGTCAAATGTTTTAGTTTTTCCTACTGAATATAAATTAGAAACTTTCGGAAGAGTTATTATTGAAGCGATGATGTTTGGTTTACCAGTTATTGCAAATGGAATTGCTGCAATACCGACAATAATTCAACAGAATAAAACAGGTTTTGTTCTAAAAAAAAATACTATCCAAGAGATTGCAAATTCTTTAGAAAGATTACAAGACAAAAAACTGAGAGAAAAAATAGGTAATGAAGGACGAAAAAGATTTTTGAACGAATATGAAATTAAGAAATATAAAAAAGAATTTTTAAGGATTATTGAGAGTGTTTAATAATAATTAAAGCCCAAATCTTTTTGAATTCATCTTTAGAAATTTATAACAATCATTAGCATATCCTTTTTCAAACATTTTACCATAATAATTAATACCATTTCTGGATTTTCTTAAAGTATTCACAAAAGATATTTGAGATTGATTAAAACCAAGGAAATTCATGTAAGAAACTTCTGCTTCATGAGCATAGTTTCCAGATGCTGATAACCCTGCAAAAAGCATTTTTGATCTTAGTATTTGCAAAATTATATCATGGATATCTTTAATTATTGAATTTGCACTAAATTCATCAATCCCAATTTTTTCTACTCTTATTTTTAAACCTTCAAAAGACTTTTGTGATTCTTCAAATAAAAAATTTGCACGAGAGATATCAGGAGTTATTTTCCTAACTACCCCATTTTTTAAATAATAATTTAATTCAAACGGAAGATTCATAATTTAAAACTCCCAGAAATAACAATTCCATTTAAAATATTCTCTCTTAAATTTTTATGTATACTATTTAAGGGACCATAAAATTGTAAATTTATTTTTTTATTCAAAAAGATTTCAAATTTTTTTATATCTACTTCTTTTTCTTTTTCTTCAAGAATAGCAATATCTATATCTGAATTAAAAGCATCTTCGCCTCTTGAAAAAGAACCGAAAAGGACAATTACTTTTCCAGGAAATTTTTCTTCTAAAAAATCTTTTAAACCAGAAAGATAAATTTCCCTTAAATTTTCTACTCGTTTCATATAAAAAACATCTTCATTATTTATATTCAAACTAATTTCAAATGTTTTTGAAGATTTATCTAACTCTGCAAAAACAAATCCTTCTTGTTTTAAAAATTTAATAGAATTGCTAATTGCGGTGGGAGAGGCATTTATTTTTAGGGCAATTTCTCTTTGATTAAATTTTTCTCCAACATTTGCAAATAAAAAACGAATAATTTCATATTGAAGCTTTGTAAATTTTTGTTTATATATATCCATATAAGTTTATATATGTGAACTTTTGTTTATAAGTCTTTCTTGCGGAATTTTTAAGAATTATTAAAGAGGTTTAATTTTTATTCCAGTATTTATACCACATATAAAACAAATATAATCTAATTTTATAATTATTATGAACTAATGAATTATTCGACAAAATTTCCTTTTGATAAAATTGTATCCATTCTTTAGATAATATTTTTTTTAATTCTTCTAAGCTTTTATTTAATTCTTTTTTATATTCGTCTTTAGTAATCCAATCATTTAGGGGAGGGGTAAAACCTTGTTTTTTCTTATTTATTATTTTTGACGGCAAAAAATCTTTTATTATTTCACGAAATAAATTTTTTTCATTAAACATTGATACAATATTTTTTGAGGGAGATTGCATTGAAAGTTCAATTAATCTATAGTCTAAAAAAGGACATCTTATTTCCATAGCATTTGTCATTGAAGCCCTATCAACTTTTGTCAAAAAATTATCGGGCAAGGTATAAAATTCAATATCCATTAATCTAACTGCTTGGATTAAATCATTATTTGTTTTTTCTAAACATTTTTTTAATTTTTTTTCTAAAATATCTTTTGTTATTTTGGGTTTATAAAAATCTGCTCTTGCTTTTGAATAAAATAATTCTTTGGGTAATAAACTTAATCTTAAGCCTTCTTTTAATTTTGAATATGGAATAAACATTAATAATTTTCTCATTGAGAATGGAAGTTTTCTTAACATTGTTAATTGCAATGCATATTTATATCTAGGATATCCTCCAAAAACTTCATCTCCACCATCTCCACTTAAAGAAACAGTTAATTTTTCTTTTGCAAATTTTGTTAAAAATTCTGTAGGAAACATTGAAGGATCCGAGAAAGGCTCGTCAAAATAATAAAAAATTTCTTTTAATTGATTTTTAAAATCTTTTTCAGTATAATATTTATGATGATGATTTGTTTTAAAATGATTTTTTGTGAGATTTATATAAGGAGTTTCATCATATTTTCCTTCAAAACCAATTGAATAAGTATTTATATTTTTATTAAACATTTGTGCAAAATTTACTATTGTCGAAGAATCAAGCCCTCCGGAAAGGAATGATCCCAAAGGGACATCAGAGACCATCCTTAATTTAGTTGAGTCTTTAATTAAATCATAAAATTCTTGTTTAAAATTCTTTTTTTGCGGATTAAAATTTGGCCATTCATAATAATATTCTTTTTCTAAATTATTTGTTTTAAGATTATATATTAAAGATTGTCGTTGTTCTAATTTATTTATATTCTTATAAATCGAATAAGGTGCTGGAATAAAGCCTAATGAAAAATATAAATCAATTGCATCTTTGTTTAATTCAAATTTTATTTTGTGCTTTAAGATTCCTTTTATCTCTGAAGAAAAAATAAATTTATTATTATTAAAATAATAATACAATGGTTTTTTTCCTACTCTATCACGAGATAAAAATAAAATTTGCTTTTGAGGATCATAAATACAAAATGCCCACATCCCATTGAATTTTTTTACACAATCCTTTCCCCATTCGAGATATGATGCTAGAATTATTTCAGTATCAGAATTAGATTTAAATTTATACCCTTTTTTGATTAATTCTTCTTTTATCTCTTGAAAATTATAAATCTCACCATTAAATGTTATTACAACTTTATTTTTTTTATGGATATAAGTCATTGGTTGTGCTCCATTTTGAGATAAATCAATAATTGCTAAACGCCTATGCCCTAAAGAGATATTTTTATCGAAAAAAGAACCTTCTGCATTAGGACCCCTATGACTGATTGAATCATTCATTTGATTTAAGATTGGCCTATTTATGAAATTAAAGCCATTTATTCCGCACATGAGAAAAAGAAGGCAGGAGGATTTTTAAGGGTTTTTAGGGGTTAAATAATATTTATTCACAATAAAAATCTTCTTCAAAACGATTAATTAGTTTAATTTTATAATGTTTATTAAGAGATTTAATAACACGAGGTAAAACAATTTTATCATCAATTTTATGATATGCAGATAATGTTAAAACAGGCTTACTTTTGCTAATTAAATTTTTTGCCCCTAAAAGAGCTTTTTCTTCATTTCCTTCTATATCCATCTTAATTAAACCAACATTATTTAGATGATTTTTTTTAATAAAATCATCTAATTTAATAACTTTAACTAATTCAAACTTACCATGAACTTTATTTAAGGAAGCAGAACCATCGGCAATATTGTCAAAAAAAATCTTTTCTTCATAGTTCTTTTCACCGATAGCATTTTTGAAAGATAAAATATTTTTTTCAAATTTATTCAATTTAATATTCTCATTTAAAATTTCAAAAGTTTTGGAAAGAGGCTCAAAGGAATAAACTTTCTTAGCCCCAAGTAATGCACATAGTATTGAAAATGTCCCGTGATGTGCACCACAATCAAAAATAATTTTTCCTTGAATATTTTCAAAATTAATATTATACTGATTTTTTACAAAAATTCCTATAACATCCCCCATTAAATTAAATAAATGAAAATTATTCAAATTAAATTTAGCTCTCTTGCCATCATTAAAAATCAAACTTAATTCAATAATTTTATCAAAAGGAGGCGTACTGCTTATTCTTTTCATTAAAGAATATTCAGAAAGAGCTGGTTTTACCCCAAATACTTTTCTAATAACACTCTTAATAAGGATAATTAAAATATCAAAAGAATAAAAAGGATTTAAAAAGATTGATGAAAAAGCTTTCTTTTTAAAATCAATAGAAGTTAAAAAAAGAAATTTTTCTAATTTTTTTTTAGATAAAACAATAAAAAAATTTTTATTTGTTTTTAAAATAATCTTTTTCACTTTCAGTGCCATAAATAAACCTTATAAAAGTTACTTTTTAATTTTATCTCTTATCCAATACAGAGATAGAATTCTTTAAAAAAATCAATAGATCCAACAAATTAACTTGTATTTTACTGAAAATTGATTTATTAAACCTTTTTGCTTCAGTATTTTTAATAAAATCTAAAATAATTTTTTTATAAAAAGGAATTCTCCGGTAATATTCTTTAACTCTTGTTGGAAATAATGAACTTGGATAAATATCCCCATAAATAGTCCCTTGATAGGTTAAATAGCCATTTAACCAATAAGTATTGTAATTCTTTTTTACTTCCCAGTATCTTAATTCATGGTCTAAAGGGAGGGTAAAAGGTTTTATATCTTGAGAAAATTTTTTAGCAGATTTTGAATTTATAAAAAATGATGCGGTAGTTCTTGTTTTTTTATGATTTTTATCCAATTTTTTAAATTGAAGGTTATCTACAGATAAATATTCTTTTGCATCATTTATACCAAAATCAGTATAAGCGATATCAAAGTCTTTTGGTAAAATTCTTAATATTTTTTTCAGTTTATCTAAAAAATTTTCTTCCAAAATTACATCATCTTCCAAAATAAGATAAATCTTATTTCCTTTTCTTTTTGCAAGAAAATCAAAAAGCTTTAACTCATTAATCCCAAGCTTCATATCTCCGTGAGATAATTCACGAGGCATAATAGAGAGAGTGATTTTATTATGAGAAGATTTAATTCTTTCCATCCAAATATCTTTGTCAAATTTATAATATTTTTTTTTAATATTTGAAAAATCCTGATTTATTTTTTGAATATGCCAAAAACAAAATTTTTCTAACCCAAAATATTTTAACCTTTTTTCTAAATAACTTCTTCTTTCTTTTAATAATTCATAATGTACAATATGTATCTCAAAATTTTTAAGGATCATTTTAACCAAATATTTCTTTCATTCTTTTTTTTAATTTTTTTTCATCCATATATTTATTTTTTTTATTATCCTTTAACCAAGGCTCATTTAAAATTCTTTCATAAAGTTTATTATCATTATCGATTTGAATAATTCTTTTAATTACATCATCCATATTTTTAAAATCATGAACATTGATGAAGCTTTTTGTATTAAAATCTCTTGAAACAAAAGGATCCCCAAAATAAATAGGTATGCTATTGACGATTATCGGATGAATTAATTTTTCAGTATTATATCCCGGAGTAACTGAATTTTCAAAAGCAATAGTAAACTTATAGTTATTTAAAAATTTTAATTTGTTTTTATAAGGATTTCTAGGATCATTAGATATTGCAACAAGATTATTTGATAGATTATTCATTATTGACCCAGGAGAATCAATTTTTTTATATAAAGATAATTTTTTGAAAAATTTATTCCTAAAAGAGACATTATTTGAATAGACAAAATTACAAAATTTATTTTTTTCCTTTTTAACTTTTTTGAAATTGATTCTTTTTTTAAATAATTTATTCTCATACCCTTCATAAACATATAGGGGCAAACGCAGATGCCTTGGATGTTTAAACTCTTCATCATACATAAAAGAAAATGCCCAATCACATTTATTCATATCAGGGGTAATATTCTCTCCAGTATAAAAAATTTTTATAAAATTCCCTTTTAGATAGGGCATTCTATAAGGTAAAGGGATAGGAATACTCAAAAGATTATAAAAATATTTTTTAGATTTAAATCTTAAAGAGAGATAGATTCTTCGTATAAAATTCATTATCCCCTTTTTCCTTTTAAGTTCAATATTTTCAAAAACAGAAAAAAAGACAAATTTAGGGTTTTTTTCATCTATTATCACATTATAATCTTTTTTAAGGAGGTCCATAAAAAAATTATCTTTTTTAGAAAAGCAAGGCCAAAAATCTCTGAAATCTACCTTTATTGTTTTTTTGTAAATAATTTTAGGATTCATCATATAAAGTAATTTTTAAAATTTTTAAATTTATTGAATAAATAAATTAACATTTATAAATTATTTTAGCAAGTTTAGAATTTGAATTATATTTATCCGCAAACTCCATAAATTCAATTATTTTTTCTCTTGGAACATTTCCAGCTAAAACTTTTAAACTATGGTGATTTGCTTCTTCTCTTGCAAAATCAATTACTTTGTTCTCTTTAGAAAATTTAGTTCCAGGATAAGGCGTATAGATTGCAGCACTAACATATGAAGGTCGAATCTCATCAATTAATTGAATCGTTTTATCCACATCTTCAGAAGTTTCATCAGGAACACCAACCATTATATAAGCCAACCAAGGCATGGAAAATTTATTTAATAAATTTGCTGCTCTTTTTATTTGAGTAAGATTAATTTCTTTATTCATTAAATCCAAAACTTTTTGACTTCCACTTTCAATACCAACTTTTATCATAGAACAACCAGATTGAGACATTTTTTCAAGCATATTCTCATTCAACCTATCAACTCTTGTCAAACAACTCCATTTATAATTTCTTTTTTGTATGCTTTCACAAAAATTTTCTACTCTTTTACGATTTAGTGTGAAAGTATCATCAACCAAATAAAACTTTTGAGTCCCATAATTTTTATGAATAGAATCCATTTCATTTAAAACATCATCAATCTTTCTAAAACGTATAGACCTGCCCCATAAACTTTCTGAACAACAAAAATTGCAAGAACCAGGGCAACCACGGGAGCTCATTACAAACCCCAAATCATTTGGTAAATAATCTTTTAAATTAATAAGAGATTCTCTTGCAGGCCAAGCCAATTTTTTAATATCTTTTATTCTTTCTGCCTTAACAATTTTTTCAGTTAAAGCTTTTTCAAAAACATTTTCTCCTTCACCCTGAACAACACTATCAATATAACTATCTTCTCCAAAGGCATCTTCGGGATAAATTGTTACATGCGGACCGCCAGCGATTATTCTTTGTACCCCTAAATCTTTAGCAATTTTAGCAATAATTAATCCACTTTTTAATTTTGTTGAAATAAGAGAAATTCCAACTACCTCTGGATTATAGAATTTTATTTGTGATTCTATATCTTTCCAAATAACATGATCTAAATTATTAATCCCGCTTAAATATTCATCATAATGATTTAATTTTGCAATAAAAGGATAAGGATTGCCTTTGGGGTTATAATCTGCATCAAATACATTCACAATATTGCCTTTAGATTTTAACTCTCCTGCTAAAGAAAGTAATCCTATTGGAATACCATTTTTAGAAAAATTCATAAACTTTTGAAAAGGGGGATCAATTAATAAAATTCTTTTTTTCATAAAACTTATTTAAATTAGATGTTTAAAACCTTTTCCATAACTATCTATATATATGACTTTGATTAAAATTTACCTAATTTTTTAAATATTTTTTTAATCACGAAATTTCTCTTTAAAAATTTTGGGAGGATATTTCTAAAGACATCAAATTTCTTTTGCAAGGTTAAAAAAATAATTGGACTAACTAATGAAGGGATTGGAGATTTTGTTTTTTTTAATTCTTCTTCTAAAAAATGATTTAAAATTATTTTATTTTTCTTTACATATAACACAGTATTTTGATAATACCAAGGATCCACATTTTCATTTTCCCAAAAATTCAACCTAATACAATCAATTGCAATATATCCAAAATGATTAAATTTTTTTTCCCAATAACTTGGCCACTGTTCATTTATGTGATTTGTTCCACCACCTTGATGGGGAATAGAAGCCGAAAACAAGATTATATCACTACAAGAAGTTAAACTATTTATTAAAGTTTCTCCATCTCTCTCGGATAAATGTTCAGCCACTTCTAGCGAAATTGCCAAATCATATTTTTTATTAAGGCTAATTTTTTTAGTTAAATCATATATTTTATAATTCTTTTTATTGATAACCAAAGATTCATTTGAATTTGTTCCATCAATTCCAAAAACTTCTTTTACACCAAGTTCTTCAAAAGCTTTTAACCAAGTTCCACAACCACATCCAAGATCAATAATACTATTAATTTTTAAATTTTTTAATAAAAATGGAGCAATTTCTCTTGCAGAGTTTAGTGATCCATTTTGAATATCCTTAAAAAATTTAGAATCATATTTTTCCATACTTTTTTAATTGCCTCCTTAAAAACCCTTGTCTAAAAAATCTATTACTACTTTTTTGATAAGAAGAGGTATTCATTACAAAAACATTATTCTCTAATGGAAAATTTAAGTCACATCTTTTTAACATTTTATTTTTATCTGAAGACCCCATATGAGTACCATGTAACAATCCAATATTGGTAATTAGATTTCTTTTTGAAATAATCGCCAATCCAGAATTAGTAATACATGAAAACCACCATTGATAATCCCAAGTATCTTGTTTTTTATTATACATCTTATTAAATTGTCTTTCCAAAAGATATTTATTACAAAATCCTAATGCAAAATCCTTGCTTCTTTTTTCTTTTAAAAATCTTGGCCAATTAGTTACATTAATATCATACAATTTCCAAGCCCTTTTCCATGTAGCCCAACCCCAAACATTAAAGTTTATTGCAAAAAAATAATCCTGATAAATTTTACTTATACTTTCAACATTTGTTCCACTAATATGCATAATTCTCTGATCAGTTTTATATCTTTCAAGCATATCTTGACAGAATATAAAAAAAGATTGTGAAGGTAAACAATCATCCTCTAAAATTATTCCTTGTTCAACATTTTCAAAAAACCAATCAATTGCTCCAGCAACGGCATATTTGCATCCTAAATTTTTTTCTCTAAATAATGTTTTAAGTTCACATTTCCAATTAATATTTTTAAGGATATAATTTCGAATAGCATCTGTTTTTTTCTTCTCTTCTTTATTTCTAGGACCATCTGCAGCAATAAAAATTTTTTGAGGTTTTGCTTTTTTTATTTCCTCAAAAACTTGTTTTGTAGTGTCTAATCTATTAAAAACAATAAATAAAACAGGGGTTGTTAATACAAAATTATTTTTTGTTTTCATATTTTAATCTCCCAATTATATGCATCAAAAATTATATCATTAATATTTTTTTCGGCAACCCAACCCAAGATGTTTTTTGCCTTTTCAGAATTTGCAAATAATATTGCGGGGTCACCTTCCCTACGCCCAATAAAAGTTATATTTATTTTTTTTCCTGTAACTTTATTTATTAAATTAATTAATTCTAAAATGCTTGTTCCTTTTCCTGTACCTAAATTAAATTGATTAGAGGAATCATTTTCAAAAAGATAAGTCAAAGCTTTAAGATGTGCTTTTGCTAGATCAAAGACATGTACATAATCACGTAAGCAGGTCCCATCAGGAGTATCATAATCATTTCCGAAAATATTAATATTCTCATCTTTTATTGTCGCCCTAATTATTAAAGGGATAATATGAGTTTCGGGATTATGTTTCTCACCAATTCCAAAAGAAGCACCGCAAGCATTAAAATATCTTAGTATAACACTTTTAATTCCATAAATTTTATCATACCATTTTAACATTTTTTCAAAGATCAATTTAGATTCCCCATAAGGGTTTGTAGGTTTTTGAACATGATTCTCATCAATTGGCAACTTAAGAGGATCCCCATAAGTTGCACATGTTGAGGAAAAAACGATTTTTTTAACATCATGCTCTTTCATAGAATTTAATAAATTTAAACCCCCG
>DATDUI010000066.1:0-15622 GCA_035290465.1 Candidatus Nanoarchaeia archaeon
GCATTTTGTGGTGAATAATATTTTATTTTTTCCTTCTTTAAAATCTGAAATTTGTTTTCCTGTTTTATCATCTTTTTGGTTTTGTATTAAATCATTAAAACAAATTATGTTGTTTAAAGAATATACCTCTTTTTCATTTTCAGAGGGTAAATCTTTAAATGCATTTACTTGGATTAATGTTGGCTCTTTAGCTTTTTTAATACATTCTGATAGTGCGTAGAAATAATCTGTTTTTGTTTGTTTATTATCTTTAAAATTTGAATAATTACAATCAAATTCTTTTCCTGTCATCATTATTTCAATGTTCCCCTGGTTTAATTCTTCTGCTTCGACTATTTTAAAGTCTTTTAATCCGAAAACTTTTTTTAAAATTTCTTCTGAATGTAATGTTCCTGACATAAATACTATTGCTTTATTTTTATCTACAAATTCTTTCATTTTTTTTGAAAGATTTGTGCTGACTAATTCAATTAATAAATCGTCTTTTTCTTTTTTATAAATTAAATATGCATCGTCAATGTTACTTTCAAAATTTTTAATTATATTTAATACGTTATTAGTATAATTTAATTCATTTAGTTCAATCTCTCTGGATAAATCTTTACTGGATAAGATATTTTTAAATATTTTTTCTAATGGTGTTTCACTTAATTTTAATGTTTCTTGATTATTTATTCCATCAATTTTTTTATTCCTGACTTCTTCTTTAAGAATTTCAAGGATCTTATTTCTTGCAATTTTTGATGAAATGTTTTCAAGATTTATATCTTCCAATGCAATAGCTAAATTGTTTAAATTAATTTCACTTTGATTTGATAAACTGTCTAGAAATTCATCTGCTTCGTCGACAATTTCTATATCTGTTAATGGTTTTCGCCCAATTGATAGTTCTGATTTATATTTTGCTGAATTAAAGACTATTACATCCGCTTTTATATATGCTAGGTATTGGTCATAATAAGAGCATCCTAATTTTCTATGATAAAATATAAATTCTTTTGAATCAACTCCCAGATATTTCTTTTTTTCTGCTCCTTGTATTTTAAAATCAAATTCACTTGGGAGTATTGGACTCCAATAAGGATTTGAAGCAGCGATAGTAAATCTTTTAATTTCTTTTATGTCCGGGGTTATATTATTTTCTGTTAATGGGCTTTTAGTATAATATTCCTGTAATTTTGCAATATTTTTTTCTGTAATTTTAATATTTTCCGGTAAATATGAATATGAACAGGAAAATCCCGGGTTGATTATTGAATCGTGATTATCTCTTCCTGTTATTATTGCAATTTTCATTTTTTTTCCATCTGGTTTTATGACATACTTTTTTCCGGAGTAGTCGTCCTCATATTGTTTTTGTAAACTTTTTAATGGAACAATTATCGAAGCTTTTCCTAAAATTCTTGCAATATTTAGTGCTATTGCTGATTTTCCGCTTCCACATGCTCCCTTAAGAAAAATTATTTTATTTCCTTGGCGAATTAAATCTACTACTTCTTTTACTATATCTTCTTGTGTTTTTCCATTGCTAAATTTTAGTGGGCTTATTGGGTTTCCTTCGATATTAAAATCCCAAAAACCTTTGTTTATGTTAAATGTTTCTTCTCCTTGGTTTAAAAAGTGGAGTGAGTCTGTTTTTTTTAAATCTCTTGAAGAGGATTTAAAATCATGGTTATCTTCTTCATCTTTTAAGAAGTCAAAATTATCTTCTTTATTAATATTATAATTTGGTTTATAGTGAGTTTCATAATTCTTAGAATATTCTTTTTCTTTTTTTACCTTCTTATAGTTTTCATCTCTTTTTTTTTCTTCATTGACGCTTCTTTCTCCGACACTACTTAATCGTCCAGAAGAATCAAATTTTAATAAGCTCATTAAGTTATTTTATTAATTGAGTTTAAAAGAATTCCTAATGAAAGGGACTATATTTTTTTAAAAAAGTTAGGAGAGCATTGATTTTCTTGTGATCTTCACCTCTCTCCAAACAAACCGAAGTTTGCTGCTCCATTAAGGTTGAATAATCTAACCGAAGTTGGATAACTCAAATTAAATCGAGTATTATAATAAGTTTTTGAGTCTTTGTATATTTTGTTGCGAATATATTTGTATTTATATTTTTGAAAATGTTTTTATATAATAGAACATGATTAAATGAAATAATTAAAATTGATATATTCTTTTGTTTGCAATGAGGAAAAAATATGAAAACTGAAAAGGCAATTTTTGCGGCAGGATGCTTTTGGCATGTTCAATATAATTTTGATTTAATTAAAGGTGTAATTAAAACCACTGTTGGCTATATTAATGGAGATGAAAAAAGATATCCAAATCCGAATTATGAGATGATTCATAAGGATAAAACCGGTTATGTCGAAGCTGTAGAAGTTATTTTTAATCCAAAGATTGTTTCTTATGAAAAACTTCTTGAGAACTTTTGGAATATGCATAATCCGATTTTTCAAAATCGGCAAGGTTTTGATTTTGGTCCCCAATATCAGGCGGGAATTTTTCATTTAAATGAAAATCAAAAAAAATTAGCTGAAAAATCTAAGAGAGAAATAGAAAAAAGATTTTTTCCTAAAAAAATTTATACTATCATAAAAAAATCCGGAACTTTTTTTGTTGCGGAGGAATATCATCAAAAATATTTTGAGAAGACAGGTGTTAATGCTTGTTCTGTAAAATGAAAAAAATTATTAAAACTGATGCTGAATGGAAGAAAATTCTTACTCCAGAGCAATATAATATTTTAAGAAAAAAAGGAACAGAAATTCCAAATTCTTGTGGTTTATTAAATAATAAAGAAGAGGGTATTTATTCTTGTGTTGCCTGCAAAAATAAATTATTTAAGTCCTCTAAAAAGTTTGATTCTGGTACTGGTTGGCCTAGTTTTTTTGAGCCTTATTCTAATGAAGCTTTAGAGTATAGAGATGATAATTCTTTTTTTCAAAAAAGAACTGAAATTTTATGTGCTAAATGTGGCGGTCATTTGGGTCATGTTTTTAATGCTGTTAATACTCCTACGGGTAGAAGATATTGTATAAATGGTATTGTTTTAAAATTTAATAAATCAAATTATTTCTTGTTTGATTAATGAATTAATCTTTTTAGGATTTTGTCTTGCAAAATCTTCAATTTTTGTGGCACTATAATGTGCATTTTTGTAACTTATTCTTTTTTCCATTAAATTTCTTTCATGTATTTCGTGAAGCATTATGAATTTTCTTTCTTTTTTCGGGATATCATTGTCTATCCAAATTTCTTTTTTTGGAATAAAATTATAAACTTTATCATGTCCTCCTCCGGCAAAACTGGAATAAAAGAAATCTCTAACAATTTCACCATTGATGAGCCAAACACAAATTCCATTTTTTAATTCTTGCAATAATTTTATATGTGTCTTTTTAATTAATTCTTTTTTTTGTGGATTTTCTTTCTCTATTTTTTTTGCAGTTAAAGATTTTTTTCTTTCTTTTCTTTCAGTTTTTGCAGCAATGACATATGCTTTATCATAAGGAACTCCTGAAGCCATGAGTTTATTTTCTATAAGTAAATGGTTGACGTAATAATTTTCTTCTCCTTCATATGCTTCTTTTGCAATCCAGAATTCATTTTTTGGGATGAATTTGTAAAGATAGTGTTGTCCCATGTTTACAAAATCTTCGCAAATATTTTTTCGAATATATTCTCCATCAACAATCCATATTTTAAATTTGGAAACTTTTCCATCTTGTTTTAGATATGGTTTTTCTCCTTTTTTTATCTTGAATTTTCCTTTTTCAAAGTTTTTGTTTAAAAATGGATATTTAACCTCTCTCATGTTTAAGTTATATCTTTTTACTTTATATTATTTGTTTTTTTGAAAAACTTAGTTAAAAATTTAATTTAATCATTATTCTCTAGTGTAAGTAAGTTTAAATACATGAGTTACAATAATATTATTATGGGAGCAAATTGTTCTAAATGTCATGGTACTGGGATGGTACAAGATGCAAAAGGAATTCATACTTGTTGGGACTGTCTTATGAATGGAGATTTAGATGCTCATTCTAAAAAGCTTCCAGAATTAAGTCTAAGAAAAATAGCTAGAAAAATTTAAGAATTTTTTTAAAAATATTTAAATTTTTAATTTTTATTAAATTTCTTGGATATCAAAATCGTTTTTTGGATTTTTTATATTTAATAAAAATTGATAGTATGTTTTTATTGCATCATTTATTTTTAATATTCCTACTAATTTACCTTCTGCTATTAAAGGGATTTGATTAAATCTTTTTTCTTTGAATATCTTAAATGCTTCATTTAATGAATCTCCGGGATGCATAGAAATAATTCTTGGGGACATGATTGTTTGTGCAAATGTTTTTTCCAAATCAATATCTTTTGGTATTTGATTAATTAAGTCTTTGAGAGTAGCTATTCCTTTTATTGTTCCTTCTTCTAAGATTATTGAGTAGTTACTATTATTTTTTAAAAATAATTCTTTTAGGTTTAAGAGATTTGTTTTTGGTGGGGTTATTATTACTGTTGTATCCATGCAATCTCTTAGAATCGGGGGATTTTCGATAATAAATTTTGTGTTTGTAAATAGTTCTATTATGTCAAAATAGTCAAGTATTTTTATTAGTTCTTTATTTTTTTTAAAAATAACTATTGTGTCTGAATTATTTTTTATTGCTTCTTCAAGTATTTTATTTAATGAATCTTTTAATGAGCAACTTATAAAATTGGTTTCCATAATTTCTTTTGCTTTGATTTTTTCATAATCTTTATTTTTTTCTATTTTTGTTGCAATTTTGTTCTTTCTGATTATTCCTATTAATTCATTGTTTTTGATTACTGGAAGAACTTCACGGCTATTTATGATTAATTCTTCAACTACATCCAGAATAGAATCTTCTTCATGTATCTTTGAATCTGTTTGGCTGGCGATTTTATCTATTTTTATTAATCTTAATTCTTCAATAGATTTTTTTAAAAATTCTTTTGATTTGTCAGTCATTATTTATAAAATGATTTAGATATTTTAAATATGATGTTGGTGTTTATTTTAGAGAATTATATTTTTTGAATTTTACGTATTTGAATTCTCGGAGTTATTTCTATATTTTTTATAATTTGAATGGGATATAGAAAATAATCGCCCCGGCCTAACTCGCAATCACGCACGAAATTTTTTAAAATTAATTCTTGAATTTATTCCAATGAAATTTAAAATTTCTACCACGTAATTGCTCGGATTCGAATTTGAAACTTTCTTGAATTACGCCAACCTCGGAGGAAAATGAATATATTGCTAAAGCAATATGTTATACGCCCCGGCCGACTCAAAGAATCAACTATTCTTTGGGACATTCAAAAGATGTTACTTTTGAAGTGATTCGAACTCTGGGAAATCTTTTTGAATTTTACGTATTTGAATTCTCGGAGTTATTTCTATATTTTTTATAATTTGAATGGGATATAGAAAATAATCGCCCCGGCCGAGATTCGAACTCGGGTTACCGCCTATCTCCAAGAGAAGTTTGCATTAAGATGCATAGATTTCCTCTTTCATCAAGATTCTATCACCTCTCTTATTATCTATAACGTTGAGAGGGCGGCGTTCTTGGCCTCTGAACTATCGGGGCTTATAATAAAAGAGTGGATTAAATTCTTTATAAATTTTTATAGGGTAAAAGAATGCCGAACTCGAAACTGAGAGGGTGAAAAATTTCGTGGTAAAAACTTATTTTTTACAAAATAGGTATAAGTATGAAAAAAAGTTTTGTGCGAGATTTTGAATAGGCGTTCTTGGCCTCTGAACTATCGGGGCTTGTAATAAAAGAGTGGATTAAATTCTTTATAAATTTTTAGAGAATAAAAGAATTCTGAAATCTATGAAAGATTATTTTTATACCATGATTCTTCTTGCTGACAAACTTTTTTAGCAATTAAACTTGCAAGAATTCCGCATAATTCAATGTCTCTATTCTCTAAATAAGCATGTAAAAAACCTGCTGCATAAGAATCCCCTGCACCATTATCATTTACTAATTTATCTGTTTTATAACATGGAATAATTGCTTTATTTTTATTTTGATAAATCTCTGATCCTTTTGTGCCTTTTTTATAAGCACAAATTTTATCTTTAAACATCCAATCTTGTAATCCCCCGAATGCTATTTCTGATTCTTCATCACTAATAAATAAAACATTAGATAATTTTATCATCTCTTTAAATTCGGGTAAATTTTTTTTAGCAATATTACCATTTGCAATATCAAATGCTATCTTAGTTCCTTTTTGTTTTAGTAATTGTATGAAATCTATAAACTTAGAAGGATTAGAACTAAATTCATATCCTGAGGTAAAAATCAAATCAAAGTTTTCATTTTTAGAGAGATATGTATCCAAATCTTTAAAATTATCAGCAATACTTGCATTACTATAAAAACTTCTTTTTTTATTTGGAGTTATAAATACATAACATTCTCCACTTTTCTTTCCTGAATAAATATGGAACAATGGATTAATACTTTCTTCCTCTAAAACATTAATATAATTTTTTCCTAATTCATCCTCTCCAATATTTCCAATCAAATTACAATCATATCCTAAATTATTTAAACCTCTTATAACATTGGTTGGAGCACCACCTAAATATCTTTTTACGCTTTCTTTTTTTAATAATTCTTCTAAACTTTTTTTATTTGCGCATATGCTAAAAGGTTTCCATCCTCCACATGTTAGATCAATAGAACTTAGTTCTTCATCACTTACTGGGATAATCTGGTCTGTTAAAGCATGGGTAATTCCTAAAACTTTTTTAGTCATTGTTTTTTAATAAAATTAGGATTTATAATAATTATTGATTTTAAAGATATGATATTAGATTGTTGATGTTAGGATTTATCTTAGCTTTTTTCAAAAATTCATTAGCAATTTGTTCAATTTTATCAATTATTGAAAACTTTGAGGTTTTATGAGGATAAAAAGATTTATATACCTATAAACAGGTATAATTATACCTAAAATAGGGTATAGCTAAATTATAAATTTGGTTTGATAAAATGTTAACAAAAAAACAGTTAAAGATATTTGGAATCTTTCAGAAGAATAAATTTAAAGAAATTACTTGGAAGCAGGTAAAAGAGCTATCAAAAGAGAATTCAAGCTCGGTTATACAGAACGCAATTAAAGCGTTCTTAAATGAAGAGTTAATAACTGAAAAGAAAATAGGCACATCTAAACTCTATGCTGTTAACCATAAAAACAATAAAGTATATGCTTATTTTGAAACCTATAATAAAGAGAGTTTGTCAAAACAAGTTTTAAAGTCAATTAAAGAATTGGAAGATTCTTTAGATAAACATACACCTTTCTATTCTGTGGTTATATTCGGTTCTTATGCCCTCGGAGAGCAAAAGAAGGATTCCGATTTAGATATAGCTGTCTTTATTGAGCAAGAAGACAAAAGAAAAATAGTTGAAGCAGTCTTTAAATCAATGGAAACTAAGTCTATTTTGAAGATTCATGGGCATGTAATCACAAAAAATGAATTTTTAGAGATGCTTAAAGTTGATTATGAAAACTTGGGCAAGGAGATAGCAAAAAAACATTTAATAATTCACAATCCAGTTATATTTTATTCATTAATAAAAGAGGGAATTAAACATGGATTTAAACTATAATTTATATCTTGAAAGAGCCAATAATGAAATAAAATTCGCAGATATTGCCTTATTTGTAAGCAACAACAAGAAGATTCAAACAGATGTTATGAAGATAGAAGAACCAGAAACATATTATAGTTCAGTTATTTCACATTCTTATTATTGTATCTTCTATTCTGCTAAAGCATATTTAGCAAAGAAAGGAATTAAAACAGAGCCTCCCGAAGAGCATAAAAAGACTTATGATAAATTTAAGATATTGGTTTTTCAAGGAATTGTTGATAGAGAGTTATTGAAGATTTATGATGAGATTATAGTTAAAGCAGATACTTTATTAGGAATATTCAAAATAGAGAAGAAAAAGCGAGGCGAGTTTACCTATCAAAAATTGGTGCAAGCAAATCTTGAGCCTGCAAATAAGAGTTTAGAAAATGCCAAGACTTTCTTGAAGCATATAAGAAAGTTGTGTGAATAGATGGATTTCAAATCTTAAAAATAAAACCGTTTCTACTCCAAAACCATAGGGGTGGATGCATCTCTATTGGAGCAATTCCAGAATCCTTAAGAACTTCTCTCCAACGATTAGAGATTGCATCCTTGGATAATGTTTCCGCTTCTTTTTCAGTTATTACTCCTAATTTTACTGAACATTGTGTAACATGAGTATCTGGAGCAATTTCAATAAATTCAACATTTTTTAATTGAGTCTTGCCATATTCTTTTAAAATAAAAGACCAGTAATTGAATATTTTTGGTCCCGAAAGATAAGGAAAACCTTTTTTGTTTTTAATTTGAACTATCTCTTTTAATTTTAGATAATCTGTATCTGCTTTGTCTATCAAATTTACAAAAGAGCCAAAATTATTATTAATAGTCTTAGCAATTGTTTGCCAAGTAGTTGTATGTTTATTTGGTTGTAATGCTAATTTATATTTCAATAAGTAGCTTTGTAGCTTATCAAAATTCATTTGACTAACTTTAGCAACGTCAAAGACATTTTTTGTTTCTTCATCTTGATATGTTTTTAATGCAGATTCCCATAGAGTGTAACTGTTTCTTTGGTAGTTAAGTGCCATAGGCAAAGAAAAATATGCAAATCTTAACTCCATTTCATCATCTTTAAAGCGAGGGTTTGAATCTTCTGGCATTCTTGTTTGCCCTAATTTTCCTGATTTGAAAGCTTCTAACAAAACTTTACAGTTTTCAATTATCTTTTTACTATCTTGCATCTAATTTCATAGAGATTAGAGTTATAAAACTTATTCTTCGTTTGGCTTATCGCATATTCTCGTTAGAATTACCTTCTAATCTCCCAAGGTCTAACACCTCTTTATATGCAGAATATCAGATAGCCCTGCCCGGATTCGAACCGGGGTCAACTGGCCCAGAACCAGTTATACTTGACCGCTGTACTACAGGGCTATGAAAATAGAGATATTCAAAACTTTATAAATTTAATTTTAAAGTAATTTTTTAATTTTTATTCGCAGAAACCTTTAAATGCTTATAACGATTCTTTTTTGAATGAAATGTGATAATAATCAATGGATTTGGATAATTGTTGTGATTTGTGCAGTTTTTTTACTGAGTCTTTTTGGATTCACAGGAACTGATAGGTATGGAATGATGGGCGGATATTATGGCAACATGATGGGAAGTTTTGGGATGGGTTTATTTGGATGGTTTTTTATGCTGTTGATAGCATTAGCATTGATATTATTCATAGTTTGGCTAATGCAGCAAATACAAGAACCTAAAAAAAGAAGATAAATTAAAATGGAAGATAAATTAAAATGGAAGATAAATTAAGTGCAAAAAAAGTTTCTTTAAGTTTAGCAATAGTAACAGGAATATTTTCAACTGTATGTGCATTATTGATATTTATTGCCCCACCATTTGTTATGAATCTATTCAGTTTTATTTTTCATGGAATTGATATAAGTCAAATTGTAAAACCCATTACATTTATTGACGCAATTTTAGGAATAATCGAAGTTATTATTCTTGGATTAATTGCAGGTTGGTTATTTGTTAAAGTTTATAATTTTATTAAACGATAAATATAGAATTCTTAAAAAGCTGATATTTTATAATTTTTTACTTTAAATTATAATTCCAAATTTAGCAATTATCGCAAGAAATACATGCATAATAAAAAATATAAATGTAAGATAAATAAAAATTTTATGATAACTTTTGGCTTTTTCAAAATTAATCTGTTTGCATAATTTGCTGTTGCAACAACAACTAATAAAAGAAAGAATAAAAAATAGGCCTGCAAAAATTCCTGTTAAATAAATTAAAGAAAAGCTAAAAATTAATATCATTTTATTTAACAATTAATTTACCTTGCATCTGCATATGTCCTTCACCACACATATTAGTGCAATACCAACTAAATTCTCCTTCTTTATTTGCAGTAAATTCTAAAATTTCATTTCCTTTAATAGCTAAATCAGGAATTCTTATTCCATGTAAAACATCTGTATTGTCAATGATTATTCTTACTTTGTCTCCTTTATTAACTGTTATTAGATCCGGAGAATAACCATATTTAAATGCTTTAACTGTGAATTCTTTTGAATCTGATTGTTCAATTACTTTTTCGGGTGTAGATTTTATAAAAAATATGCCTGCTATTATAAGTAGCATAACTATCATTCCTATTATTAATTTTTTCATTTGTTTACCTCCTTATAATTTTTACTCAACAATTATTGTTCCTGTTCCCATGCCCATGCTACATTGGAATCTGAAAGTTCCTTTTTCATTTGGAGTAAATTTTATTGTATCAGTTGGGCTAGATGAATACTTAGATACATCTAATTTTGGAATACTAAATGATCTATAACATCCTCGGACACTGCTGTCTAAAGTTATTTCTACCGGAATTCCTGATTTTACATTAATAGTATTTGGATAATAATTTCCTTTCATGCTTAATGTTATTTTTTGTATTTGATTATTGTCTATAGCAGAAGTATCTTTATTTTCTTGAATATTTTCATTGATTACTTCTCCGGTATTTTTTCCTGAAGAACTATAAATAAACCAAAAACTGCTAATTAAAATTATTGCTATAATTATCATAGGTATGTTTGATTTCTTTTTTTCTATCGCTGTAGAACTATGTTTAGAAGAATTATGCATTGATAACGCATCTATACTTGGGAAATTCCTTTCGCATTTTTCACATCTAACTTTTTCTGCCATCTTAATTTTTATAAATTTTATTTTCTATTCCTTATTTTTTAAAATAAAAATCTTATATATGCACTTTGGTGAAACTAGTTTCATATTAATCTTTTGAAATTAGTAGAATAGTTTATATTGTCTTAATTTTTGTTATAATCTAATTAATATTTATTATGGAAAATCATAATATGAATCATTTCGGAAAAATGCATGAACAGATGAATTTTGAAAATTCTATGAAGCAAATGAATCATACAGAACATGAAGAAAATAATGGTGAACATGAAGGGCATAGTTCTGAAATGTTTAAGAAAAGATTTTTGATTGTTTTATTTTTGTCTATACCTCTCTTATTATTATCTCCAACAATTCAGGGTTGGCTTAATTTTTCTTTTTTATTTAGCGGGGATACATTAGTATTATTTGTTCTTGCGTCAATAGTCGTTTTATGGGGAGGTTTGCCTTTTTTTACCGGGGCAGTAAGAGAAATTAAAAGAAAAGATTTTGGAATGATGGTTTTGGTTAGTATTGCAGTTTTAGCTGGTTATATTTATAGTGCAGGCACAACTTTTATTTTTACCGCTCCTGATTTTTATTGGGAAATTTCAACTTTAACTTTATTCTTGTTATTTGGTCATTATATGGAAATGCGTTCTGTAGAAGGAGCATCAGGGGCATTAGGTGAATTGGTTAAGCTTATCCCAAAGAAAGCTAATTTAGTAAAAGGAAAAGATATTATTGAAGTTTCAACTGATGAATTAAAAGTAGGTGATATTGTTTTAGTAAAACCCGGAGAAAAAATACCTGTAGATGGAATCGTTATTGAAGGTGAAACAAGCATTAATGAATCAATGATTACCGGTGAATCAAAACCGATTTTGAAGAAAAAAGGAGATAAAGTTATTGGTGGAAGTATTAATTTTGATGGAAGTATAAAATTTGAAGTTTCTAAAACTGGGAAAGATACAACTATTCATCAGATTATTAATTTAGTTAAGGAAGCTCAATCTTCTAAACCCAAAACACAAAGGTTAGCTGATAGAGCTGCAAATTATCTGACCCTTGCCGCTATAACTATAGGAACATTAAGTTTTTTTTATTGGGCTTTTTTTTCCAGTCAGGATTTTGTATTTGCTTTGACAATTGCTATAACTGTTTTTGTTATTGCCTGTCCTCATGCTTTGGGTTTGGCAATTCCTGTTGTGACTTCTATTTCAACAACTCTTGCAGCAAAAAATGGTATTCTAATTCGAGATATGACTGCTGTTGAAATTGCGGAAAAATTAGATTATGTTGTTTTTGACAAAACAGGTACTTTAACAAAAGGGGTTTTTGAGGTTACAGAAATTGCAGGGGATGTGCAAACTTTAGAATATGCTGTTTCAATAGAACAAAATTCCGAGCATATTATTGGAAAAGGTATAATAAATAAAGCAAAAAGTCAAAAAATTAAAATTATTCCAGTAAATAATTTTAAAGCAATTCCTGGAAAAGGTGCAAGAGGAATAGTTAATGGAAGAGAAATTTTTGTGGGGAATCTTGCTTTGATAAATCAGTTTGATATTAAAAATACAATGCAAAAAGAGGCAGAAAAATTTGCAAGTCAAGGTAAAACAATAGTTTATGTTGCTGATAAAACTAAAGTATTTGGGGTTATTGCTTTATCTGATATTGTTAGAGAGGAATCAAAAGAAGCTATTAAATTGCTTAAAGAAATGAATATTAAGACTGTTATGATTACTGGTGATAATAAACAAACAGCAGAGCAAGTTGCAAAGGAATTGGGGATTGATATTTATTTTGCTGAAGTTTTGCCAAAAGATAAAGTGAATAAAATCAAAGAACTTCAAGAAAAAGGCAAGGTTGCAATGGTTGGAGATGGGATAAACGATGCTCCGGCTTTAACTCAGGCAGATATTGGAATTGCAATTGGTGCCGGAACTGATGTTGCTGTTCAGTCTGCAGAAGTTGTTCTAGTCAAAAATAATCCTTTAGAAGTTGCTAAATTAATAAGATTAAGTAAAGTTACAAGAAAAAAAATGAAACAGAATTTATGGTGGGCTGCGGGTTATAATTTTTTAGCAATTCCTATTGCAGCAGGAGTATTAATCCCTATTGGAATAAAATTAAGACCTGAATTTGGTGCATTGATAATGGCTACTTCTTCAATTATAGTTGTAATTAATTCTTTGATGCTAAAAAAATTTAAATAACCTTTATAAGCTTTTTTTACTTATTCTTTTTAGATAAAATGGTGTTGCAAAAAAGGTTATTTCAGTTAGGATTATTATTAATTGTTATTAATTGCATGGCTGTTTTTTCTCAAGAGTTTTATGCTGATTTAGAGATTACTTTAGATGAATCTGGGTTTGTTACAATTGATGGGATTACTAATTATCCTGATTTGATTGTAAAAGATTCACAAATGTATACTTTTAAAGAACAAGAGTATTGGGCTTTTGATTTGTCAATTGAAAAAAGCTTTGATTTTGTTTATATCTTAAAATTACCGGAAAATTCTGAGATTAATTCTATAAATACTTCTGGACAGTTTAGAATTAAAACTGAAAATGATAATTTAATTATTCAATGTTATGGTGAAGATGAGCCATTAAATATTTTTGTGCAATATCAAATTAAAAAATCTGAGCAAAATAATTTTTATATAATTTTTTTAATTGGGTTAATTGTAATTGTTTCTTTTATTGTAATATCTTTTAAAAGATTAAATATTTTTAAAAATTTTAAAAAAAAGAATATTGAACCCCGAGTAATTAAAAAAGCAAAAAAGGTTCCAAAATTAAAATATAATTTTAATGGTTTAACTGCAAGACAAAAAAATATTATGAAATTTTTAATTGAGAAAAATCATCCTGTTATTATGTCAAAAATTGTTAAAGAATTGAATTTGCCTAAATCTTCTGTATCCAGAAATATTTCTTCCTTAGAATTAAAGGGTTTAATTGAAAAAGAAAGTGTTGGTGTTTCAACAATGATTCGGTTAAAAAAATAAGCTTTTTCAAAATTTAATCAATATTCCAATTTTTTTGTATCGTATCTTGCACGAAACTTTGTGGATTATTGTATTTACCATACTTGCCCTAAAACCTTAATTATCTTGTTCCGCTTTGTTCCGGGTAATTTTTATAAACTGTTCCGTTCTTTAATATTCATCAATTGGTGCTTTATGCACATTAATTAAATCATGGGAGGTAAAATAAAAATGAAAATAGAAAAAATAGCAAGTATGATGTTAGTATTAATGTTAGTTTTTATCACAATGCCATTAGTTTTTGCTGATGACAATAATGAAACTGATGATGATAATGAAACAGAAGTTGAAAATGAAACTGAAGTCGATAATGAAACTCAAGAAGAAATATCTATAATGGGTAATTCTTATGGAGCAGAAATTAGATTATTACAACTTGAAAAAGCAATTTCTAAAAATATTGCCAGAGGTAACGCTGTAATTGCGGCATATGAAAATGTTAGCCAAGATACCAGTGAACTTCAAGCTATTGTGGATAATTTAACTTTGGTTTTAGGGCAAGTTCAATCAACTAATCCTCGTTCAGATACTGCTGTGAAAGATTTTGTTGCTTATAAAAAATCTGCAATTACTTTAGCTCACGATTTTAGAACTCTTTCAAATGAAATGAAAGCTTCATTAGATCAAGAAACTCTTGATGCTTTGAGGGCTGAATTTAAGGCAATTAAAGAAGATCAAAAAGGAGATCTTAAAGAAATGAAAGAAAGAATCAAAAATAGAATCCAAGAGAAAAATGCTAAAGAACTTAGTGAACTTTTAGGTATGGATTATGAAGAATTAATCAAGCAAATCCAAAATGGAAATCTTACTAAGGCAGAAATTAAAATGCAAATTAGAGAAATTGTTTCAAATATGTCTCAAGAACAAAGAAAAGAGCTTTATCTTAATGCAAAGCAATTTAATTTGAAGAGAGAGATTCAAGGTAGAGATTTTGCTTTACAAACTCAAGAGAGTATTAAAGCAAGAAATGATCTTAGAACTCAGGAAATGATTGCAAAAGTTGATGCAAAAAGATTTGCTAAGCAAGAATAACTTTTAATAGAATGGAAGAAAAAAACATTTTAATGGTATCAGCTTTATTCATCATAGTTTTAGTACTTGGGGGTTTTTTAGTTTACAATACTTTTTCGCAAACTGATAAAACTCAGGAAATAACTGATGAAATTAATGCTAATATCTTAGAAGATAGAGATATCAATGTGGGGGAAATTACAATTCCAGAGAGTTTTAACTCTGTTGAGGTTTCTACTCAAGTTGATGAAGTTCTTTTAGAAGAAAATCAAGAACTTGAAATTGGAGAGATGATGAATCTTCCTTAATTAATTTTTAAATAAAGGGCTTTTTTAGCCCTTTTTTTTATTTTTTTAGATTATTGATTAATAGTCAAGTCTTCTTAGAATATTTTTGCATTCTTTATTTACATACTGTATTGCTTCATCATCTGAAGCTCTTGGATTCTTTTTTTTATATTCTAAAGCATTTGCTGCTCCAGCGATTATAGCTATTTCAACCACCTTATTTTTATCTTCTACCATATTATTTTATTAATTATTTGAGTTTAAAAATATTATTGTGATACCAGTATCTCCGATATTTATAAAGGACTATGGCGGGTTAATCAGTCTCTTTATTTTTTCAGGGTAAAACTGGTACTCTAAAAATTTCAAATATCTCTTAAAAACATAATAATTAACCCTATTCTGCAATCTCCACAGAATAA
>DATDUI010000067.1:0-2431 GCA_035290465.1 Candidatus Nanoarchaeia archaeon
AAGGATTTATTTGGGGGTTTTTAATGTGGAGATTGCTATTAATCAATTAATTAAAATTATTCTTGGTGTTTTAGTTGTTGCTTCGGTTATTATCGGGCTTTATTTATTTTTTAGCGGATCAATTTTAGATTTTTTTAATAATCTTATTCCTGATGTTTCATCTGATAAAACAGAAAACCCTATTCAATTGGAAGATGAACAAGAAGTTGCAGAAGAAGTTTCTATTAAGTCTTGCAAAGATTGCGGGATTATTTGTTTTGAAAAAGAATGTTTAAATTTGGGAGATTGTAAATATGACCCTTGGTCTTTAAATAATCGGTGTATTTTGAAATAAAATGAATAATAGAGGTTTTTTGCTTGCTGAAGAAACATTAAAAATTCTTTTAGCTTTGATTAGTATTAGTTTTTTAATTTATTTTTTAACTGCATTATATTTTTCAGGTCAAGATTCAAAGAAGCTGGAGTTTGCAAAATCTTCTTTAGAATTTTTGGTGGATGAGATTAATCTAGGAAGTCAATCGGTTGAGATTTATAATCCTGAAGGATGGGTTATTGTTTCCTGGTCTAATGAAATGCCTTTGTCTTGTTCAAATCTGGGTTATAAAAGTTGTATTTGCATCTGCGACGATGTTGGTTTAATTAGCAAAGGATTATCAAATCTTCCATTTACAAAAAGTCAAAGAGAGAAATTAAAAGAAAATTGTGATGAAAAAGGAATTTGCATGAATAATGAAAATTCTTTTATTGTGAAAGGGGAATTTATTAAAATAGAGGAACCTCCAATAATAATTAAAGTTGAGGATAAAGTTTTAAAATGAATCTTGAAGATGTGATTAAATATTTACTTTGGATTGTTTTTTTTGGGATTGCTTTAGCAGGGATTTATAAAATATTAAGTTCTTTGGGGGTTATAGGATGATAAAAAATTTTAATAAAAGGGGTGAATTAACTACTCAACAGATTGTTGGTTTAATAATTTTAATCACTAGTTTTGCCGTTATTTTGTTTTTGTTATTTAGATTAAATTTAGGGGAAATTAGTGAAAAAGAAATTTGTCATAATTCTGTTGTGTTAAAAGGTCAATCTCCTTCTAATTTTGAAGTTGGTAATTTAGATTGCAAAACTAATTATATTTGTATCTCTGGTGGTGAAGATTGCAAAGATTTTAACCCCACAAATATTATTAATATAAATATTAACCAAAAACCTGAAAAAATTGAAAATGATACGATGAAAGTGATTGCACAGGAAATGAAAGATTGCTGGTGGATGTTTGGTGAGGGGAAAATAAATTATGCTAAGGGTTTTGATTTTACTAATCAAAAATTTTGTTCTGTTTGTTCAATTATTGCATTTGATGAGACTTTGTCAAAACAAGATATATCTTATTCAAAATTTTATAATTATTTAAAAGATTCAAAAATTGAGGGGTCAGATACATTGTTGCATTATTTATACAATACTTATAAAATTGAGGATTTAGATAAGAATTATTTGTCTTTAAAGTTTGATTTTAAGAAGCAATATTTTGTTTTAACAGCTTTAAGCAAGGAAGGATTTTTAATGAATATGTTTGATTACACCAAAATCGGTTTATTTTATCGTGGGGTGAAATATTTTGATAAAGAAGGAAATGTTATTGAATTAAAAAGTTTACCTGTTTTAATTTTAGAAAAAACAAAAGAGAATTATGATAATGTTGGTTGTACGGAATATTTGACGAAGGCATAAATGGTTTTTATGCGAATATTTATAAATTGTGATTCTTATTTTATTTTATGAGAGATGTTTTTTTGCAATCAGAAATGAGACAGCGAATGTTTTTTAAGGATTTTTCACCCAAAAGATCTGTAAGTCCTAATTTAATTAATTCTAAACTGTTAAATAATGTGGTTGCAGATTGCGGTTGTTATGTAAATACTAATGCGACTAAATTTTTTAGGATTGCTTTATCTAACTTTGAAAAAGTTCTTTTGAGAAATGGTTTAGATGTTGATGAATTTTCTGTTTATGATTTTGCTCAGACTAGTTATGGCAAGAATCTTGAGCATTATATTTCAAATTATTTTGGTTGTGATGTTAAAAAACGTTATGAATTTGTGCACCCTCTTTTGCCAAAAGATGGTTTTTTGTTTTTTGTAAATGATAAAAGAGATTTTGAAAATTTAGGCTGTCATTTGAGAATAAAATCTATAATGGAACATTCAAATTTGGTTTCTGTTATTTATGGCTTCGGGGCTGTTCTTCAAGTTGGTCATTATTAAATATTTTTAATTGAGTAGTTATATCCTGAATTGTTTATATTTTATTTTCTAAACATTTATTAATTATTTCTTATTTGATTCCTTATGAAAAGGGGAAATATTTTAATTGAAAATATTATTTTTATTGTTTTAAATTTAATATTTCTTTCAATCTTAATTGCATTTTT
>DATDUI010000068.1:0-6515 GCA_035290465.1 Candidatus Nanoarchaeia archaeon
CAAAGGAAAATCATTTAAACGATGTGTTTGACTTAAAACTTTTCCGGCAAAAGAAACTTTTGAAACTCTTTCTTTAGAATCAAGATCAAAAAAAGATTGACCAACAACATATTCCATAAGATAAGCATTATTTTCAAAAATAAAAAGTTCAGGAAATAATAAAGGAGATTCTTTTTTCAACAAAGCAATTTTTTCCATTTCGCTTTTAGGATTGTTAACATTAACTTGTTTGAATACATAAGATAAATCATCACAATCAATCCTTAAAAGTAAATTACTAGCTCTCCAACGAGAATTTAATTTTTCAACTCTATTTACATTTTTTCCAGATAAAAAATCATAAATTTTTGGATAACTTAATAAAACGAAATTATAATTTGAATCAATCAACTCTTTTTTTATCACCATCTTTTATTTTTTTAAAATATTTATTTACCAATCACATTGATCCTTAAAATCATCGTCATCAAATAAAGATCCTTCATCTTCATCGAACATGGGATTATATTTTTTTTTCTTTACCCCCTTCATTTTTATTTAAATCTCTATAATCTTTTTTAATCTCAGTCTCCCCATTTAACAATCTAACCTTTTCTTCTAATTCATCTTTATTTTTCAATAAAGAAACAATCTCTTCACCTCGTTTTCTTGAATAAACTGGCTGTATAATTTTTGTATATTTAAAGACCCCAAATTCATTAAAAACATTTTCAATCACTAATAATTCATCATTCCCACAACAGCAAGTTTCAGGATGACATCTCCTATAAAAACAAGGATTATCTGAAATTTCATATTTTTCCATTTTCTTTTCCCCTTATATTATCATATATTTGCATATGAGTTTCATCAATTGAATAATTATTATGATACTTACCCTTAATCTTTCCTTCATCAAACAAATAATTCAAAGCACCATTTACATCAGAAATCTTTAATGAATTAACTAACTCTAAATCAATATCCTCATAATTTTTAACTTTACAAACTTTAGGTAATCTTTTTAAAACACTTTCTGCGGACATTCCATCTAATTTAAAAAAAAGATTTTCATGACCATATAAATTTAAAGTATCATAACAAGGTTGAGCTAATAATTCTCTAATTTCAAAATAAACTTTTTCATTTTGATTTAACAAGTCACTCCTTTCATCTAACAAACTCTTTAAATTCTTCCACATTATTTCTCCTCCTTCTTTTTCTCAACAAGCCCAAACTTCTTTCGATTTTTATCCACATAAAAATTATTTACCCAACTGCTTGAGCTTTTTTCATCATGCTCATCTATAACATCTCTGAATAATTTTTTATAACTCCTCTTAAATTGAGCCTCAGGATTATTTTCAAATTTATCTCTTTCTTGCCAAAGCACATCATGATTATTAAATAACAATCTATTTCTAACATTATTAGTAGGACAAACATATTGTAATTCCCCTTCATACCAATTATCTCCACCAGTACAACTATAAGGAGATTCATACCAGTGAGTTTGAATTACTGCAAGCTTTCCAATTGCGTGATATTTCTCACAACTACTGCATTGAATTTTCTTTCTTGAATTTCTTTGATCAATCTGCTCTAAAATCTCTTCCCCTTTCTTACGAAGATCTTGTAATTGCACCTCTAATTTTTCCATAAACAATAAAAATAAAAAATTCTTATTAACTCAACGTTTAACAAAAAATAAACCAAAAGGTTTATATTATCATCGGTATAATATCACATATGACATTTAACATTTTAATCCCGGAAATCAATAGTAAGCCAAAAAATACAAAAGACGCAGTAATAAGCATATTAACAATTGAATGGCCATTAACATTAAGAGAGATATTTTACAAAATAAAAAAACAATACAGATTTTCCTGTTCATATCAATCAGTCTATAAAGCAGTAAAAGAATTATCTGAAAAAGAAGTTTTAAAAAGAAAATACAAAAAATATGAAATTAACATTGATTGGATAAAAAAAGTACAATCATTAACAGATATTGTTGAAACAAATTATTATGCCAAAAAAAGAATAAACCAATTTTCAGGATTAAAAGAACATAAAGAAGTAGAAAATTTAATTATATTAAACTTTAACAATTTATTTGATGCAGAAAAATATTTATACTATTTTATGAAAACAGAATTATTTAAGAAAAAAAATCAAATTGTTTGTTATCAGGCACGCCATGAATGGAGACCATTATTTTATCTTCGGGCAGAATATAATTACTTTACACGACTAAAAAAATTAGGACATAAATTCCATTTCCTCACAACAGGAACATCATATTTAGAGGACATATCAAACCAATTTTATAAAATATTAGGAATAAAAATTGCAAAAACCGAAGATAAAAATTCTAGTGACACATTAATTTTTACAGATTATTTTATCCAAATATTTATACCACAAGAAATAAATCAAAAAATCGGAGAATCATTGGAAAAAAAAGATTTAATCACTTTATTGAAAATTTTAAGCCAAAAAGGACCAATAAAAATAATTATCAATAAAGACAAATCATTAGCAAATGAAATGAAAAAACAAATATTAAAAAAATTCTAAAAAATTTATTTTTTAATTTTATTATCTTTCAACTTTTTAAGAAATTCTTCTGCAGTTAAAAGTCTTGAAGAATCTAAATCTTCAATAACAACTTTAAAAATATCATATGCACAGGAATAAGAATAACTTTTTCCTAAAATACTACTTAAGCATTTGCAAATACCATTAGTTAAACTATACTTTTCAGGGATATAAATATCACCGGAAGATAAAGAAAAACATTCAGGCAAATTACCATAAGATAAAAAGTTATTTTCCTTAGGATTATAACTAATTAAAATAACTTGATCAAAATCAACAAGAGAAAAATCTTGGAAATGAGGATCTGAATAAAAAGTTAAATTGACAATAGGCAGTTTTTCAACCCACTTTGCAGTCTTATTAGGCATAAATTCTTCACTCAAGATTTCATCTAATTTCCCTCTTAAAATTATCCCCCCTTGAGAATTCACAATATTTGAAACAGAAACTATATTTTTATCATCAATAAGAATATTTTCAACCATTTTAAATTATAAAATTAAGCCTCAAATGCAATATCTTTTTTCATTTCTTTCCCGTCAATTTCAGCAATCCTTACAATTTTTCCTTTTCTTTTTGCCATTTCCCTAATCTTTACAAAATCTTTTTCACCGACAGGCATGATAATATTATCAATATGATATGAATGATTAACTTCTGCATCCTTAAAATCATTTACCTCAAAGATAAAACTTTTTCCAATTTTTTCATCAGTTGTAACTAATCTGCAAAAATCAACTTTAGGTTTTTCTCCACCTTTACCAGGTTTTCCGGAAGTAGGAGCTTTTGGTTTAACCTTTAATTTAAAATCTTCACCAACATCAAAACTTAAAGCAAAAAAAGTTTTTGGAAATTTGTTTAACAAATTAATTAAATCATTGCCAGTCATTTCTTTATCAATTAAATAAGTTTTCACACCTTGGAATTGTTTTTTACTCTTAAAATCAATCTCACCAGTTAAATCGCTTGTTGAAATAATCCCCCCGGTAACATTAGTAGTATTTGAACCTAATTTTTCAGCACCAGCTCTTACTAATTCATTTGCAAATTCAGGACCAGTAACAATAGTATATTTCTTACCGGTATGTTTAGCCTTGATTAAAGCTCGGTTTAGAAATTCACCCTTGCTAAATTTTTGAAATTGTAAGTGAACTAACTCATCACTTTTCCCATCAACAATTTTCTTAACAAAATTCATAATTAATAATAAATAAATTTATTTTTTAAACCTTTGTAAAAGATTAACTTTTTTTCAATAAATCAGAATATTGAATCCATTTATCAAACAACTTTATCAGGATATAAACCTGTTCAGAAGAATCAACATTATGTGAACAATATTCAACAAACTCAAAAGCTTCTGTTTTATTCAATAAATTATCAATAGTTTGATAATTTGTAGACAACCAAAGACCATCCCTAAGATAAATTTGGCTAACAAAACAAGAATTATTATAAAATTGATAAGGATCCAAGCAATTAATATTTAACATTTTTAACTCCCCATTTGCTAAATTATTCATATTTCTGTGCCCACCATTCACAACATTTGACTGGATAATATTTCTTGCAAAATCTCCATCTAAATAAATATTAAAATCATAAGAACCATATAACCGAGGAGTCCACAAAATCTTTTCCATATAAAAAAGATAAAAAGATTAATTTTAAACCTTTGTAAACCCTAATAAAAAACAACTCTTTGATATGTCTTTTGAAAAATAATCTTAGCCAATTCAACAAATTTTTTTATATCCTGAAAAGATAAAATTCTTGGTTTCATATTTTCCGACAGAATAACAATATTATCGCCTTTTAAAAATTCAACAGGACTTTCATCATGCTTTTTTATAGTTTCAAATAATTCAAGAATTAAATTAAACTCTTCGTCGGTAATTCCATACCATTTGGTGCATTTTTGTTCAAAAGTCTTAAAATTTAAAACAGGGTCATCAAAAATTTTAATCCTTTGAAGCATGGATTCATAATGTAACATAGTATTAATACATTCAACAATAACTTTTTTAGAATTAATAAGAACCTTCAATAAAATCTTTTTATCCTTAACCAAGGGAAAAGTCACATAAAATAAATGATGAATAATCCTGAAATTCTTTTGTGCTTCATTTAGATGTTTAATAAAAATCTCCATAACAAAATAAAATAAATCAGATTCAAATAGATTACGGTAAACAGTTAATCGCTTAATTCTAAAATTGCTTCAGTTAAATCCCCATACTTTTCTAAAGCTTCTTTTGCTTCTTTCGAAGACTTGCCTGTTTTTTCCATTACAATTTTAATATCTTCTTTTGAGATTTCAACTTCTGCAGTTTCCTCATGTGCTTGCCCGGTAACCTGATAAGAAACTTGACCATTCATTTTAATCTTCATTACATCAGGCTCATCGATAATTAACCTTGAACCATCTTCTTTTTCCATAATTACTCTAAGTGCAGGAATTTGTTCTTGACTCATACCCATCTGCTTCATAATTGCTTGCATTTTTTTAGGATTTAAACCACCCATCATTTTACAAGAACACCCCTAAAAAAAATCTAAAAGCAACAACTAAAATGATAAATAAAACAACATGAGAAGGACTTAAACTAATATAACTTCCATATTCCTCATTAAACCTTGTTAACCCACCAAAACCAGCAGGCATATTAATTTGTTGATTTGCCATAGATAATTATTAGCAAAAGACTATTTAAAGATTTTCTTTGAAAATTTGCTCGCTAACACTCGAAAAGTTGACTTCAAATCGACTTCTTCGGAAAAACAAAAAAAGATTATATTAAAAAAATACAACAAACAATTATACTAAAAACTTTGAAAAATATCAGAAAAGAGATTTAAACTAAGATTTATTTTAATCCCAATTTTGAATTATTTTTGAGGGAAAATGCTATAATTTTATTTTGCCGTGTAGCAATGCTACATAAAAAATCAAATTGTAGATTTTAACCAAAAAGAAACAAAATTACTTAATCGTAAATAATTTATCATCATTTACATCAAAAATATCAAGCCTCACCCCTGAATCAATCCAGCCATGAGCATAATTTAAAGCAGCAAAAGAATTCACATAATCACCCTTCTTTTCAAAATGCTTAGCATCAGAAAGATAATTTGCAACCATATCAATTATTTCTTTAGCATGATTTTCTTTTCCAGAGATAATATTTAATTTAATTATCTTTAAAGCCCGACTGGTTAAATCAAAATATTTTTCTAATTTTTCTTTAGTAATTATATTTTCCATAATTTAGATAAAAATTTAGAATTTAAATAACCTACCAAAAAATCAACTCATAAGATAAATTTATAAAACAATTTCATCATTCTTGAATATGAAAGAAGAATCAAATATTGAAAACCTAAAAAAAAGCTATAAAAAAATAAAGGAGAAATATTCATTGCCAGATTTTAATGAATTAAACAAAGAATTCTCAATAGAAAAAATATCTGAAATAGAAACAGACTTTTTAATAAGAGAAATAAGAAGATATATCTCTGAAAAATTTTCAAATTACTTACGATTTATTGAACTTCTTTTAAACCCCACAAATGCCCCAATGTTTGTTTTTTCAATAACAAATAAAATTCAAAATGAAGATAGAAAAAAATTAACAGATCTTTACAAAAGATTATCAAAAATAGAAGTAGAATTAATTGAACTGGATTTAGAATACGACGATAAAAGAGAAGCACAGTTCATAATAGACGCATATAATATTTGGCAGGAAATAAAAGTTGAATTACAATACATTGTAAAAGTTATAAAAGAGAATTGGGAAAATAAAAATAATAATGATAGAAATTACTT
Source organism: Candidatus Nanoarchaeia archaeon (assembly GCA_035290465.1). Taxonomy (GTDB): domain Archaea; phylum Nanobdellota; class Nanobdellia; order Pacearchaeales; family GW2011-AR1; genus GW2011-AR13. The sequence continues at coordinate 6,413 of DATDUI010000068.1, forward strand.
TGGATAAAATTATTTTAATTTATCAAATACCTTTTCCAAATTAATTTCAAACAAAGCAACAGGCATTTTAATCTTCCAATTTCTTAAAATTCTAGGATGAATC
>DATDUI010000069.1:0-8678 GCA_035290465.1 Candidatus Nanoarchaeia archaeon
GGCAATTCTTTATCTCTTTTAGGAATTGAAACCTTAGATGAGATGTAATTTTAATTTAGAAACCTATTTAAAATATATAATCATTAATATATTTATGAAAGGGGGATATTTAATTTAAATATTAAAATGGCTAAAAAAAACTTACCAAGACATATGCATATTTTTAATTTGCTTGCTTGGTTTACAGGAGTTGTTGTTTCACTTGCTGTTGGTTTTGGATTGATTAATGGAACACTTATTCTTCCACCTTGGCTTTGGGGTACAACTTATGTTGGGTTTATGATTACTCAATTTGTTGGATGGGTTGTAGTTGTTTCAACATTAGTTAGTGTTGTGCTTGCAATTCTAAACAAATAAATAAATTTATTTTTTTATTTTTTTTTATTTTTCAAATAGTTCTCTGTGCATAGGCACAGTTATGAATTTCGCAGATATCAAAAATTTGCTTGCAAATTTTTGGTGTTAAAGATTTTTAAAGTTAAAACTTTTTATTTTTTCATGTTAGAAGTTTATTTTGAGAGTTATGGATGCAGTGCAAATTATAATTCAACTGAAATTATGAAGGGTTTAGTTAAGCAAGCAGGACTTAATATTACTTCAAATATTGATTTTGCGGATTTGGTTGTTATTAATTCCTGTATTGTTAAAGAACCTACTGAAGAAAAAATCCGAAGGAAAGTTCAGGATTTATCTCATGCAGGTAAAAAAGTTATCCTTGCCGGTTGCATGGCTAAATTAAGAAAAAAATCGTTTCTTAATTATGATTCTGTTTATCTGCTAGGTACAAATCACATTAAAAATATTAATAATTTAATTCAGGAAATTGTTGATGGGACTTATGATACTGAAAAATATTTAGATAATAAATCTGAAGTTAAAGTTAATATTTCAAAAATTTCTGATGAAAAATATATTGGGATTAATCAAATATCTGAAGGTTGTTTAGGCACTTGCACTTATTGCATTACTCGGTTGGCTAAGGGTAAACTTTTTTCGTATCCTTCTGAAAAGATTATTGAATCTGTAAAAAATGATGTGATGTCTGGCTGTAAAGAAATTTGGATTACCAGTCAGGATAATGCATCGTACAATTCAGAAATATCAAAAGATATTTCTAAAGACGGGCTTGTGCAACTTTTAGAAGAGATTATAAAAATTAAGGGTAATTTTTTTGTGCGTGTCGGTATGATGAATCCTAATAATGTTTTAAAAATTCTTCCGGAATTAATTGAAATTTATAAGCATGAAAAAATGTTTAAGTTTTTGCATATTCCTATTCAGTCGGGAAGCAATAAAATTTTGAAAGATATGAATAGAAAATATACCCGTGAAGATGTTTTAAAAATTGTTAATAAATTTAAAAAAGAAATTCCTAATATTATTTTTTCTACTGATGTTATTGTTGGTTATCCCGGAGAAACTAAGAAAGATTTTGAAGATACTTTAGATATTGTTAAACAAATTAATCCTGAAATTTTGAATCGAAGTAAATTTTGGCCAAGACCACAAACGCCTGCTGAAAAGTTAAAACCAATTTCTAAAGATGAAATGAATAAGAGGAGTTTGGAACTAGCTAATTTGCATTTGCAAATGTGCAAAGATAATCAAAAAAAATGGATTGGCTGGGTTGGTAAAGTTCTTATCGATAAAAAAGGTTTTGGCAATACTTATCTTGCCCGTTCTCCTGAATATAAATTATTTGCAGTTCAATCCAAAGATAAAATTTTAGGAAAAATTGTCAAGATTAAAGTTAATAGTATTTTACCTCATTACCTGATTGCGACTGTTAGTTGATATTGAAATTTTCTCTTAATTTATTATTACTCTTTAGTAATTAATAATCCTAACATTTAAATAGGTATTTTTGATTTAATTATTAATGTTAAAAGATAAACTATCCCTTGAAGAAAGAAATAATGCGATTGATTGTCTTAAACAATGGTCTCAAAAAGAAAACGATACTCAATCTTTAATCTATAAAACCTGGTATGGTTTTTGTTATCCTTTTGTACAAGATGTTTTAGGATTTCATTGGATTGATTATTTAGTTTTAAGTTCTATTATAAAACCTAAAAAAGATGAGGCAATAATTGAATTTGGAGCGGGATATCCTTTACATATATTTTATTCTCATAATATTGGTGAAAAAGGAAGGCATGTTGGTATTGATAAAACTGTAAAGACAGTTAATATTTCAAATAAAATTCTTAAAACTCTTGGAATGGATGATTATAATTTTCACTCTGTTGGTAATATTTTTGATGTTCAGTGTGAAGATGGTCTTTTTGATAAGGCTGTTGCTGTTAATCTTTGGACTGGAGAACCTAGTTTTGATAAATTTCTAAAAAAGAGACCTTATCAAGAATTTTTTCGTATTCTTCGAAAAGGTGGAGAATATCATGAGAGATTTTTGACTGTTCCTTTTGATAATGGTAAAAAAAGAATAAAAGAAGGATTGGAGAATGAAGGTTTTAGCAATGTTAATGTAAGGTTATCTCCTGGGGGATTTCCTTTTGTTCATGCTCAAGTTTATGCTAAGAAATAAATTTTTCACAAGGAATATTTATATAATTAAGATACTATTTTTTATTATGGCAACTTTGGATGATTTTTTATTAAGCAAAGCATGTGATAAATTTCAAGAGGATTTTGAAAAACAAATTAAAAATTTGGGATATGGCTTATGTCACGGTAATAAACATGTAAATGGTCAACCAGTAATTTTTGCAGGCATTCATGATTATCAAAATAAGGGCTTTACTCAAATTGATATGGAACAAATTGAAAACATTTTACCAAAGGAATATATCTTTGACAGTAATAAATTTCCTGTAAAAATAGGTTATCTTAGCCAAATTACCTCTATTGCTTTTTAATTTATTTTTTCATCATGCGAATAAATTTTCTGTTCTGAAAATAGATAACAATTTTTATGAACATAGAATTCTTCGTCGGCTTTTCTTTGAAGAATTATTAAATTCTCCTGAATTGGTCGCAAGCAAAAATAGCAGGCATATTTATTATTTATTTTTTGCGGTTGTAATATTTTTATTGTTCCTTCTTGAATCATTTCTCTAAGAGTTCTTTTTGTTTCTTCATATCTATTTTTCATAAATTTATCTTTACTAAATATTTTATAAATCTTCTTTTCTTATTTTTTTTATGAAATTTATATCAATTGGTTCGTTTACTCCGAAAAATCCGTATTTTTTAGCTCCAATGGAAGAAGTTAATGATATTGCTTTTAGATTATTATGTCAAAAAGCTGGTGCAGGTTTAGTTTATACCGGTATGATTCATCCCCAATCTCATCAGGAATTTAGTTTTGATGACAAGCCTGCTTTACAGTTATTTTGTACGACTACAAAGGGTATTAAAGAGTTTATAGAAAAAAATGATGATAATGTTGTTATGTGGGATTTTAATTTAGGTTGTCCGGCAAAAACTGCCAAAAAGCATGGTTTTGGAAGTTTTTTACATCACGATATTGAGTCTATTGAAGAAATTATTAAAACAATTAGGGAATCAACAAAAAAACCTGTTACGATTAAAATTCGTAAATCTTCTAAAGCTTTAAAGATAATTAAAATGGCTGAAAAGTATTGTGATGCTGTTTGCATTCATCCTCGAACACAAATTCAAGGTTATGGTGGTGTTCCGGATATTGATTTTGCGAAAAAGATTAAAGATTCTGTTAATATTCCGGTTATTTATTCCGGGAATATTGATGAAAATAACGCTAAAGAATTTTTGGAGATTTTTGATTTTATTATGATTGCAAGAAATGCTATTGGGAATCCGAATATTTTTGCAAAGCTTACTAATAATAATGTTAAAATTACTTTTAACGATTATTTAGATTTGGCTAAAAAATATAACTTGCCTTTTAGGCAGATAAAATTTCAGGCAATGAATTTTACTAAAGGGATGGATAATGCTAAGGAATTAAGATTAGGGATTTTTAAGGCTAAAAGGGTGAGTGAGATTCGGGAAATTTTTGCTTAGTTGATAAATTTTTAAAAAAAATGGCAATTTTTTGAAAAAAATACCTTTTTTTTTTAAAAAAATGTCCTGTTTTTTTAATTAAAATTATAATGTATTATTCTCTTATTATTTTTAGAGAGAATTTGTTCATCTTTAGGGGTTAAGTTATTAGTTGTAACTTAACCCCTTTTAGAAGGACTTATTCTCTTCTTTTTTCAAGAATAATTGTCTTACTGTTGATAATGTAATTAAAGCTATTTTTATTTTTGAAAAAAATGAATATTTCAGTTAAGGCCGTTAATATCATAAACCTTAAAAATGATTAATTCATTAAAAAGATTATAAGGTCCTTTAGTCTATCGGTAGAACACCTCGTTTACACCGAGGAAGGCGAAGTCCGACTCTTCGAAGGACCATATTATATTAAACAATATGAAAAAAGAAACATTTCATAAAGATTGGTATTTTCGATTGCTTCAGGTAACATTTTTGGGATTTTTCATATTTTTTATAATTGTAGGTATTTGGGGTATTTTTTACGGAGAGGGTGAGCCATTTGTCGGATTCATCTTTGCAGGCATTTTAGCTGTCGTGTACTGGCTAATTATGAAAAATAAAGGTTCAATGGGTGGTTTCGTTTTTGGTGTGATAGTTGGTCTTCTTCTATTATTTATAATCTCTAAACTTAATCCTGGAGACGAAATAGCCGGAATAGTGATATTTACCTTGTTATTGAGTGGATTATTTTTTGCATTTATAGGTTACTTGATTCAAAATTACTTTTGGAAGAAGAACAAGTTGTGGAATTAGAGTCATTTGGGATTGAAGTATTTAATTACAAAATGAAAATTCAAGGAAATAAGTTCTATTGAAGATTTATAATGAAATGGTTATATATAATTATTTAATATCATATAATTATATAAAAAACAATAAGTATTTTATTCTCAGGACTTTTGCATAGTAAAAATTTTCTGAACTATTTTGATTATAACAACAGAATATCTTCTTAAGATAATTTAAAAATTTAAATGATTATCATTTTATGTGATTGAATTGAAATTTCTTGGAACAAAAGGTGAAATTGAAGAATCTTCCAAAATACATCAATATCATTCTTCTATGCTAATTATTCAGGATAATTTTAGATTATTAATTGATTATGGAGAATTACATAAATATGAATTATCAAAAATTAAACCCAATGCAATTTTAATCACTCATGCACATCCAGATCATTATCTTTGGACTAAAAAAGATTATTTTACAAATATACCGATTTATATGACAAAAAAGACTTTTGATTACGGAAAATTTAAACCAAATAATCCAAAAATCATTAAAGAAGAAAAATTATTTCACATAGGACCTTTTAAAATTCTTGGATATAATGTTATTCATTCAATAAGATGCCCTGCTGTAGGATTCAAGATTTTTGTTGACAAAAAAAAGTTAGTATATAATCCTGATTTAATAGACATTATTAATAAAGAAAGAATCTTAAACAAAGTTGATTATTATATCGGAGATGGTTCCTGTATTATGGCAAATCTTGTTAGAAAAAAAGGTGAAAAATTGTTCGGACATACAAGAATCACAACACAAATTAATTGGTGCAAAGAAAAAGGAATTAAAAATATTCTCTTCACGCATTTAGGAAAAGAAACATTGAGAAAAGAAAAACAATTTTTAAGAGAACATCCTGAAATTAGATTAGCTTATGATGAAATGGAACTAATCCTTTGAAAACATTTTATAAAAATTTGTTTTATTTTGAATGCTATCTTCGAATTTTAAATCAACATTTTTTAATTTAAGAAATTCTGTTAATGGGTCTTTTTTAGAAAAATCTTCTAAAAATAATTCTCTAATTTTTTCTTTTGGAAAAATTTCTGAAATATATGCTTCATATAATTTTTGACCTAATCCATAACCTTGTTGATAAATTGTCCATTCATTAATTTTAGTATCTCTTCCATATTTTTCTTGTAAACATTCTATTGCTTTTTCTCTGTCATTAATTATGTCGGGAAAACCTTTATAATAGTTATTTTGTCTATTTGGAACAATTAATTTTGAACCAAAAAAACCAAACATTTCCATAATAATTCTTAATATTAAATTTTTTGGTTCTTCTTTTAATCTTTGGTCAATTCCTGAATGAGTTAAATGCAAAAAATGTGAAGCTTCTTCAGAAATATGTTCTAAACAATCCTCTCCGATTAAAATAATTCTTGGTTCATATAAATAACCACTTTGTTTACAATATTGTAAACTTTCAAACTCCTCTTCCTCTTTTTTATTTAATTTTAAATCTCTAAATTTTAATTTTTTTCCAATCCAGTAAACTTCCGGGTAAATAGAATTTTCTAATCCTATTTCATCAGCAATTTTGTCAATTATAGAATAAGTTGTTTTTTTTATTTTTCTTTGTTTTTCAATCCACCTCATTTATTTAATCTAATGATATATCTTTTATAATAATTATTATAATATAGTATATTCGTAAGATTTATAAGTTAAAGTTTTATAGATTTATTATGGACCCAAATAATCAAGATATTCCTGGGATGACTCCAGATCCTAAATATTCTGAAAAAACTCCTATTCTTTCTCAGGATTCTAATAAAGTTCAAAAAGAGATGGAGAAAACAAAAAAAGAACTTGAAAAATTAAAGAGTTTTATTATTAAAAAGTATAATTTTATTCAAGCTATAAGTATTTTGCCTCCTCAATCAATTAAAATATTCATTGATGAAGAAGAAGTTCCAAAAGAGTCTGAAAAACATATTCAACTTTATGTTATTGTTCCTGAAGATAAATTTAAAGAGATTCCAAAAATTAAAGAAGATATTATTAAAAAAATTGAAGATTTAAAACAAAAAATTTGGGTGCAAATTAAAACTCCTGTTGATATTTGGGAAGCTTGTTTAGATAGTAAATTTGAATTAACTGGTGCAATTGGTATGTCTTATCCCCTTCATGATACTGGTATTTTAGCTGGACTAAGAGTTGCTGAAATACATAAATCATTAGTTTTGCAAAAATTCGAAAAATATGTTGTTAGTTATGTTATTGCAGGAAGTCTGGTTCGAGGAGATGTTACAAAAGAATCAGATGTTGATGTATTTATTATTATTAATGATACAGATGTTAAAAGAATGCCAAGATTAGAATTAAAAGAAAGATTAAGAAGTATTATTTTTCAATATATTTCTGAAGCTACTGCTTTAGCTGGACTTAAAAAGAATGTTTTGAATGTTCAACCTTATTTATTGACTGAATTCTGGGAAAGTGTTAAGGATGCTAACCCTGTTATGTTCACATTTATCAGAGATGGTGTTCCTTTGTATGATCGTGGAACTTTCATGCCTTGGAAAGCTTTACTTAAAATGGGTAAATTAAAACCTTCTCCAGAAGCTATTGATATGTTTATGTCAATGGGGGATAAAACTGTTAAACGAGCTAAAAAGGCTTTATTAGAGATTGTTGTTCATGATATTTATTGGAGTATTATTACTCCTGGTCAAGCTTTGTTAATGCTTTACGGACTTCCTCCTCCAACTCCAAAACAAATTGCAAATGAAATGGAAAATATTTTTGTTAAGAAAGAAAAAATGCTTGAACAAAAATATGTTGATATATTAAGAAAAATCATTAAAATTTACAAGGATTATGAACATGAAACAATTACAGAAATCAAAGGTGTTGAAATTGATAAATTAATTAAAGATACTGAAGATTATCTAAAGAGGCTTGAAGAGTTAAGAAAGCAAATTGAAAAAGATGCACAGGGTAAAACTATTGAACAAATTTATAATGATGTTTTTGATTTGTTAAAACAAATAATCGGCAAAAAAACTCAAAATATGCTTATTGATGAATTTGAAAAAAAGTTTGTTAAAACCGGCAAATTTTCTCCTCAATCTTTAAGAATTTTAAATGATATTATTAAAGCTAAAGCTGAATTTAAAAAAGGAAAATCAAATGCTCATAAAGTTGACAATGCCAGAAAAAACGCTACACTTTTAATTAATGATTTAATTGAGTATTCACAAAGATGTGATTTAGTTTCTCTTGAAAAAGGACGTATGATTATTAAGTATAAGGAAAAAGATAAAGATGCTATTGCTGAATTATTAAGCTGTGATAGTAAAAGCTTTTTATTTAGAGGAAATAGTGTTGTTAAATTAACTGATAAAATTAGTCCATCTAATATGGAAGAAGTTAGTGAATCTGTTAATAAACAAAAAGAAAAGAAAAACGTTGAGATTAGTACTAAAATTTTTGAATTATTAAGAAAAGAGCTTGGAGACTTTGAGATTATTTTATAATCTCAAATCCATGAAACTAAATCGTGCCTTCGCACGATGTTATAAACAAAGTTTCATTGGCTTGCGAAATTATTTTATGATTTCGACCTATAAATAAAGGTTTCATTGAATTATGAAGTTCAGTTATAATATTAATTTGAAAGGAGGAAAAGAGGTGAAAAAATGGGTGATTTGACAAGTATTGTTGCTCAAATTGGAATTCCGATTTGGGTTTTAATTCTTTTGGTTCTTTTAGTTATTTGGGAAGTTGTATGGAAATTAATTGCATTATGGAAATCTGCTAGAAATAATGATTTAGTATGGTTTATCTTAATAGCATTATTGAATACAGTTGGTATTTTACCAATTATTTACATTTTC
>DATDUI010000070.1:0-9204 GCA_035290465.1 Candidatus Nanoarchaeia archaeon
TGATTGGGTCAACACAATAAATAAAATGAATAGAAAACCATTATTTAATTTTTCAAGATTTTCATTTAAAAAATTAAAAGAAACTAACAAATAAAATGATAGGATATATGCCAAAAAAATTCAAAATAAAAAGTGTAAAAAGATACACGAACGATGTAAATTTATTTAAAGTTAAATGTAACTTATCTCCAAAACCGGGAACTTTTTTAGAAGTTTCAATCCCGGGAGTCGGTGAATGCCCACTTGCATCATGTTCCTACGATAATAAATATGTGGAATTATTAACCCGAAATGTCGGAAAAGTTACTTCTGCAATGTTTAATTTAGATGCAGGAGATTCAATCCAAATTCGAGGACCTTATGGAAAAGGATTTCCCTTAGAGAAGTTAAAAGGAAAAAATTTAATCATGGTAGCAGGAGGAACAGGAATTGCACCAATAACTTCAATGATAAATTATGTAGAAAAGAATAGAAAAAACTATGGAAAAGTTTGGATTTATTTTGGATTTAGAAATGAAAGATGTATACTTTTAAATGACAGAATAGAAAAATGGAAAGAAAAATTTCATTTGCATGTCGGTTTAACCCAAGATAAAGAAACACACAAATATGAAAAAGGTTTCATAAATGAAATTATGGAAAAGCATAAACCAAAAACAAAAAATACCGTAGCACTTCTTTGCGGACCAGAAGGGATGATGGAAACAGTAACAGAAGAATTGCATAAATTAGGTATAACAAATAATAAAGTTTACTGGTCACTCGAAAGAAGAATGGAATGCGGGTTTGGTTCATGCGGAAGATGCCAAATTCAGGATGTTTATGTCTGTAAAGACGGACCAATTTTTAGATATGATATAATAAAACCAAGATTAAATAATGAAAATTGGTCTAACAAAAAAGAATGAAAACTTTATATACCAACTGACATATATAGATTACAAATGATAACTAAAGATAACAACTTAAAGGTGATGGAATTTTTTTTCATTTATCCGGAAAGAAAATTCCACTTAAGAGAATTGGAAAGATTAACAAAACTTTCTTTACCGGGAATAAAAAAAATAATTCAAAAGCTTGAAAAAGAAAAACTTATTGAATCTCGAAAAGAAAAAATGTATCTTAATATTAATGCCTCCAGAAATCAAAAATTTGTTGATCTAAAAAGGTCATATAACATCTATTCACTTTCAGAGTTAACTAAATATCTAAGAGAGATTTATGAAGAACCGGAAGCAATAATTATTTTTGGAAGTTATTCAAAAGGCGAAGACATTTCAACAAGCGATATTGACATTGCAATAGTTACCCAAAATAAAAAAGAATTAAATTTATCTTTATTTGAAAAAAAACTAAAAAGAAAAATAAACATTTATGAAATACAATTAAAAAAGATAGAAACATCATTTAAAGATTCATTAATTAATGGAATTACATTATACGGACAGTTACAATTAAAATGATAAAAGAATTTGATTATTATATACAAAATAATTTTGTAAAGGAAGGAAGCAAAGATATAATTGAAGCAAAGGCTTTAATTGAAAAAGCAAAAGGAAGATTAGAATTTTCAATCAAAACTAGGGAGATTAATAATAACACAGCACCTTATACCTTTGAAGAAATTTATGAATGTTTAAGAGAAGCATTTCAATCATTAATGGCATTAAAAGGATTTAAACCTTATTCTCATGAAGCGATTATCTCTTTTTTAAAAGAATTTTGCAATTTTGAAGAGGAGGTTATTTCTTCATTTGATAGATATAGAATCTTAAGGAATAAATCAGTTTATGGAGCAGAAAAAATTTCAGTTGAAACCTGTTCTGAATCATTAAAATTTCTCATGAAATCTTTTCCAAAAATAAAAAAAGAGTTTGATAGATTAAAATGAAAAAAGAAAAATTAAAAGTTGGAGTTTACGGAATTACAGGCTGTGCAGGATGCTTATTAACAGTATTATACGAAGAATGCTTCAAAGAATTAATTGAACTAGTTGATCTTAAAGCATTTCCCCTCATCAGATCAGATAATTATAAAGGAAACTTTGATTATATATTTATAGAAGGAACAGTTTGCTTTGACGAAGATATAATTGTGCTAAATGAACTTAGAAAAAGAACAAAATATATTGTAGCATTAGGTGCTTGTTCATGTACTGGAGGTGTACCAACAATTAAAAATTTTCTTGATCAAGAAAAAACATTAAGATTAGTTTATCCTGCACATAATGAATTAAAAGAAGAAGACCCAACACCAATTAATAAACACATCAAAGTCGATTATTATTTACCGCAATGTCCACCAAGTAAAAAAGAAATAGTTTCTTTTATAAGATGCATCGCAAAAGGAGAAAAATGGCAGGATTATAATGATCCTGTATGCGTTGAATGCAGAAGCAAAGGCAATCCATGCTTACTAGACCAAAATAAAATTTGTTTAGGTCCAATCACTTTAGGAGGATGCGGGGCACTTTGCCCTTCTAATAATGTTATTTGTTATGGATGCAGAGGACCGTTTAAAGATGCAAATCTTGATGCTTATACAAACATGCTAAAAAAGATGGGTTATAATAAAAAAGAAATGCATGACAAAATGAGAACATTTTCAGGATTGCAATTCAGAGAAAAAGAGGAAGAAAAAACATGGCTAGAGAAATAACAATGAATCACATCTGCAAAATAGAAGGACATGCAAACTTAAATTTAAAAATTGAAAAAAATAAAGTTAAAAAATGTGAATTGCAAGCTTTTGAAGGAGCAAGATTTTTTGAAGCTTTGGTTATAGAAAAAAATATTGAAGATATTCAGGAAATAGTTTCCAGAATTTGCGGAATTTGTTCTTCTGCACATAGTGTTTGTTCAATTCAAGGTTTAGAAGATGCATTAGGAATAAAACCCACAGCACAACAAAAGTTCATTCGAGAAATGCTAATGTTTGGAGAAAGAATTAGAAGCCATGCAACACATTTATATTTTTTAGCATTGCCAGATTATTTTAATGTTCCATCAATTTTAGAAATCGGAAAAGAACATAAATCAAAAATCGATGATGCATTAAAAATAATTACACTAGGAAATCAACTTGTTGAAAAATTTGGAGGAAGAGAGATGCACCCCTTCCTAAAAATAAAAGAAGAAATGGAAGAAGTAGACTATGAAAAAATATTACAGCAATTAAAGAATACAAAACCAATAATAATGAGAACAATAAAATTATTCTCTGAAATTAATTACCCTGAAATATCACGTGAAACAGATTATCTTAGCCTTCATAAGGAAGAAGATTATGCATACATACAAGGCAAAATATTATCAAATACAGGCAAATTTGAAACTGAAGATTATAAAAAACATTTAGTGGAGAATATTAAAGAATATGCAACATCAAAATTTGTTCTAAAAGAAAATAAACCCTATATGTTAGGAGCAATGGCAAGGATAAATAATAATCATAATCAACTAGACCCTGAAGCAAAAAAAGTTTTAAAGGAAATCATGAAAAAAAAAGGTTTAGAATTCCCATTAAAAAATCCTTTTTATAATAACATCTGCCAGGCAATAGAAATTTTAGAAGTTGTAAATAGAACAATAAAGAATATTGAAAATGCACCAAAAAAAGAAGAAACACAAAAAATAAAATATCATAGCGGACATGGAATTTCGGCAGTTGAAGCACCAAGAGGAACATTATTCCACGAATATAAAATAGATAAAAATGGAAAAATAATTTATTGTAATATTATTACACCGACATGCCAAAACCTAAACATGATGGAGCAGGACATCACAGCACTTGTTAATGAATTACTTAAAAAAAATACTTCAAAAGAAGAAATAGTAAAACATATGGAAAAATTAATTAGAGCTTATGATCCATGCTTTAGTTGTTCAACACATTTCTTGAAAGTTAATTGGGAATAAAAGATTAATAATTCAAAAAGAGTATTAATAATAAAATTTTAACAAAGTAAATTAATTGAATTAACGTTGGTTTAGTTTACTTTTGTCAAGAAACTTGCAAATTTAGTTTCTTGAGCACACCCAAGAATTCATTCTCCTAAAAATTCTTGGTGTTAGAGAATTATTTTATAATTCTCTATAGCTTAAAGGGAAATTTTTACTTTTGTAATAATTTTGGAGATGAGGGAACACAGAATAATTGGGGAATAGTTAAAATCTTTTACACACTTTTTTATTAACTATACAAGCAATTCATTAATTTTTTTATAAAATATCAAATAAATAATACCAACTATCGGAACTACCCAAATTCCAACTCCAATATACAAATGTGAAAGTTCAAACCCAAATAATTTAGGAGTATTATTCCTATTAAATAAAGCAACATATAACATCCCAAAAATGAAATAAACAAAAGTCATAACTGATGCATATTTTGCCCATCTCTCTTCAATTACAAAAAACCCACTTAAAAAATATAAAATTAAAGTAATAAAAAAACAAAAAAACATTAAATAAAAAATATTATTAAAATCAACATAAGTTAAATTTTTTGAACTAAAAATATCTAATACAACATCAAACCAAGTAGCCGTAGAAGTCAAAGCATCTTTACTTAAAAAAGTATAATAATAAATTGGAGAAATAAATCCAATAATTAATAACATGGAAAAAGCAAATAATCCGGCATAATTTAAATTTATTTTATTTTTCTTCATATAAATATAAAATCAAAGAGATTATTTAAATCTACTTTTTTAAAAAATTTATTAATTCCTCATTACTAAAATAACTATTTTTATCCATTTTGTGAAAAATAAATCCTTGTTTTTCAAATCCTTCTTTGAATTTATTAACTTCTTTTAGATTAAGGGATATATTTTTATCAGGATTATATATATAAAATACTTCTTTTTGTGCGGGATACACAATTATAACAGATTTTAAATGAGAAATCTTACCCCAAGGATTATAAGAATAATTTAAAATGTTTTGATTAGTTTGCTCGTCAAAAGTTACTGGAAAAAAACTTTTGTATAATCCATCACCATAAATAAATTTATTTAACATAACTATTGATAAGATATCTGCTTTTTGTATTTGTTTTTCTTTTGAAGAAATTTGACTCCAAATTCCAGAATCCGGATTAATTAGTGCACCACCAACAATTACTCCATTTCCTGACTTATTATCCCGAATATTTATAGTATATTTTTTTTTAAATTTTAATCTAACTTCTTGGTTAATACAGTTATTTTTTATCACTTCAATAATTTTTTCCTTAATCCTTTCATAATCATCAAGATGCACATTACATGGCTTGCAATCAAAAAATTTTGATTTAAGGATGTCTGGATATTCTTTAGATAAACTAAAAACGATTTCATCAAAAGAAAGTTGAGGAGAAATAGCTTTATTCTCAATTTTAATACTTTCATTGCCTAATTTTAAATCAAAATCTGGACTTACATTATTACTTTCTTTTATTTTTTCTACATCCTTCCCATAGATATTTTTTAAAATAATTAAAATATATTTCTCAGACAAATCACCAATATCTTTGTAGGTTTTAGAGTTATCAGATAAGACTTTTTTCATTAGCTCTAAGTCTTTTTGCATTCTAACATCTTCGTATACAAAGGGAGAATGTTCTTTCCAAGTAAAATTTCTCTTCATTTTTTCAGGGAATTTTTCTTCTTCAATCATCCCCTCAACCTTTTTACAAATCTCCTTAACATTCCCAGTCATTGGAATCCCAATAATCTTAACAGGTTTATCAATTAATTTAAATACAAATCCCGCATCAAAATCATGAGCACTTAATATTGAATCACTTTGTAAATCATCAACACTAATTAATTTTACCTCACTTAAACCTTTCACCACATCCAAAATAATTAAATCTTCATTTTCATTTAGTAAACTTATTAACTGAAAACAATCATTAACATTAATTACATCATACTTTTCTTTTAACAACTCACCAACTTTTTTTGCTAAAGAATCATCTTCAATAAATTCATTACCCAAGCATAAAATTTTAACCATATAAAGTATTAATTAGAAAAGATATAAAAAGATTTTTGATTTGAGTTAATGATGAAAGAAGTGGGAAAAAAAGAGTTATTTGGAACAATTTTAATCTTATTAACAGCAATTATCTCGGGATTTTCAATTATCGCAAATAAATTTTTTGTGGTGAGTATTGACCCTTTATTATTTACAGCATTGCGAGCATTTTTTATAGGTTTAATCTTTTTTGCCATATCTTTTTATTTCTCAAGAAAAAATAAAGAAAAATTCAAAAAAACATCATGGAGTATCCTTTTATTAATAGGAATTATTGGAGGAGGACTTGCATTTTGGTTATTTTTCTCAGGCTTAAGCATGACACTTGGAGGAAGAGCCGCATTTTTACATAAGACATTACCAATTTATGCAACAATATTAGCATTTATTTTTCTCAAAGAAAAAATAACAAAAAAACAATTAATAGCAATGGGGATAATGTTATTTGGTTTAGTCTTAATGGAATTAACAAAAATTTCAAATGAAATAAAAATCGGAGATTTTTTAGTATTATCAGCAACAATACTTTGGGCAGTTGAAAATGTCATCTCAAAAAAAGCTATGCTTAATAAAGAAAGCAATTGGGTTGTAACTTTTTCAAGGATGTTTTTTGGTTCATTATTTTTATTTGGAATAATAATATTAACAGGAAAAATTAACTTAATTTTATCATTAACATCTCAGCAATTAATTTATATTGGAGTTTCAGGATTCCTTCTGTTCTTATATGTTTTAACATGGTATTGGGGTCTTAAATATATTAATTTATCAAAAGCTTCAATCATCCTTCTGTTATCCCCGGTAATTTCACTAATACTTGGAATTTTATGGCTTAATGAACAAGTTTCAACAATACAATTAATTGGCTCAACAATAATATTAATTGGAGCTTACTTAATAATTTCAACTAAAAGTGAAAAAAGAATCAAAGAAGTTTAATCAACCATCTCAATTGCATACGCATGATGAATTCTAACTTTATCTCCCACTTTTGCTTCAGGAACATATACTCTAGAAACAGGTCTTTTTTTATCGTCATATTCAACAAGTAAAAATTCTTCCGGAAGAATTTCTTTTACCTTCGCAATATGCACTTTACAAAAATCACGAAAAAATTCAGGAGATTTTGAATAATTTCCCTCTTGTTTATCAATAATAATATTATGATAATTATACCAATATTCCCTAAGAACTTTCATATCCCAATAATCTTTAACCCCAATTTCATGAGAAAGCATTTTTATCCTCCTAAAAGCAGCAGGAAAAGATTCTTCAATTATTTTCCTCGACAAAAAATTTCCGGTTTTTGCACAATCTTCTAATTCCTTATATCTTTTTTCGTTTATAACTCCGGTTTCTAAAAGAACATGAGCACACGGAAAAGCATATCTTAAAAAAAATTCTTCAGGGACCATTTGAATATTTATTTACCATATTTAAGTAATCTTTAACCTGATTTAAAGGAACTTTCAAAACAACAATTTTATTTGACACAATAACATAATCACCTAAACCAATATCATCTGTAAAAATTCTAGCTTCACGCTTTTCTACATCATAATCAACAATACAACTGCCATCTTCTTTTATTTCAATAATTTTTCCTGGAATTGCTAAACACATATATAATAAAGATAAATGATACTTTAATTGATTTTCGATATGAAATCTCAAAAAAAAAAGCGTATTAATAATAAAAATTTTAATTGCTTAAAGGCAAATCATTAATAATGATTTTGGGGCGAGTAACTTCGTGGTAGAAACAATAATCCACAAAGTTTCGTGCGAGGTTATGAGAAGAAGTGGGGCATTGAATTCAAACAAAAAAATTCAAGGGAATAGTTAAATCTTAAAAACAATTTTCATATGCAATTACAAAAAATAAAAAATTTTTACTTATAAGTTACATTGATTATTTTTATATCCTTTCCCTGTAAAATTTTTGGAATTTGACCGCAATCAGGACATTCAAAAATAACCATATCATGTAATCGTTGTAAAATTTTTGCTTCTCCATTATAACCACATTCACATTTTACTTTAGATTTTTTTTCAGATACATTTACATCCCAGCCAGTTTTCTCGATTATATGCTCACCTAAATGATTAGCGTCAATTCCAACCAACTCGCCAACCTCAATAGTAATTTTAGAAACCTTTTCTCTATTTTCAATATTACTTAAAATCGCTTCAATAAAAGAATGCTCGTGCATATTAGAATAAAACAAGGGATATTTATAATTTTTATTAAATCACAAAACCATTTAAATTCTATCTTATATCTTAATATATGCCAAAAAAAGAAGAAATACCAAAAGGAATAAGACTTTTAATATTAGCAACATCAATTAGATGGATTGGTTGGGGACTTGGAGAAGCATTTATTCCACTTTTTCTATTTATGTTCTCAGCAAACTTTTTAGAAACAGGATTATTAACTTCAGTATTCAACATTGTCTTCTTCTTATCAATACCGCTCGCGGGATATTTAGCAGATAATATCAAAATCAAATACATGATTATTGCAGGACTAATGATATATGTGTTAATTGGCTTAGGATATTTTTTAGCAGGAATAACAGGAGCAATAATTTTTGTAATAATAGCACGAGGATTAAATGGACTGGCATTTTCATTAGATCAGGTTGGAAGAGAAACATACATAATAAAAAATTCTCCAAAAAATAAAATTTCAAGCATGTTCGGAAAATTTGATTTTATAACAACATTCTGGTGGGTTCTATCAGTAATAATAGGATTTTGCCTTGTAAAATTTTTATCAGTACCGATTCATTGGTTATTATTTTTCATTGCCCCATGTGCAATTATTTCAGCTTTAATTCTATCAAGACTAAAAGAAAAAAAGAAAAAAAATAATAAAGATAAAAAAAGAATTTTAGAAACATATACACAACTATTCAACAATGTAAAAAATTTTAATAATGAATTAAAGATTATTTTATTTTTAGCATTCATAATCGGAATAATTAGTTCATCAATCTACTTCTTTGTTCCAATTTCTTATTATATAGATGGAAATAGTTTAGTCAGTTCAGCAATGTTTGCATTAGTATATGCAACCCCGGCATTATTTGGAAAATATCTTGGTAAAATTGCAGATAAAAAAAGAGAAAGAATTTATATTTTTAGTTTCTGCTCAATCATTTTAATTTTC
>DATDUI010000071.1:0-2241 GCA_035290465.1 Candidatus Nanoarchaeia archaeon
AAATATGTTTGATCCTTATCATTTGAAGGCATATAAAAAAAAAGTTGTTAATTATAACAGAGATATTGAAAATTTTGCAATATTACAAAAAATTGCTCAAAAAATTACTGATAAAAAATATCCATTTGGGTATAAATCTCCTACAGATATGGGGATTAATATGGCTTCTACAGGGATAATAAATGATGAAATTTGCAGAAAGGCAGCGATTAAAGAGATTCATAAAAGATATAAAACTTATTTAAAAGAATATGCAAAAGGAAGAGAAAAGATAGAGACAATTGAAAGAATGAAAAAAATTTTAAAGAAAATCTCCTAAAAAAAGTAAAAATATTGAATGCATCTGGATTGGGGTCGGGGGATCATGATTTTTCAATCGTAAAATATTTGAAAAGCATTAATTTGTCTTTTGAATGGGATGTATACGATAGTTCTGAAAATCCTTATTTGAAAAAATCAGCATTGGAAAAGAGTATCCAAGACTTAGACATTAATTTAATCTATTTTGATTATACAAAGACGATGAATAATGACAATAAAAGATATGATATTATACTCTTTACCGAAATTGCAGAACATCTTGACCATTCTACTTTGTTAAATGCTCTTAACTATCTGAATGAAAAACTGAAAGATGAGGGGAAATTAATAGTTACTTCTCCAAATGCATTATGGTTTCTTGCCAGAATTAAAAATCTTTTTGGACGGGAAGGAAATGAATATTATGGTGGAGGAAACAGAAATCTTGATAAAAAAGTATACGGGCATATTGTTTATTATACCCCACAAAGAATACAAAGGATAGTGGAGGATTGCGGATTTAAAGTGGGAGAATTATTTACTTTTAACTGGCTTTTTATAACCAATTCTAATAATTTTATTGGAAAAATATTTACCAAAATAGTCGATTTTCCTACAATCTTTGTGAAAAATTCTAAAGGAACTATTTTTCTATGTGCGGAAAAAAACAAAAGTAATAAATACAAGATTCCTTTTGCGGTCTAAGTTAAATAAGATATAGATTATTATGGCACTTCCTCCAGACGTTCAAAAGCGAAAAATCAAAGAACGATTAATTCATTTAGATGGACGAGCAAAGATAAATGAAATTAAGAAAATTTTAAATGAACTTCCTGGGTACAATACGGGATTTTATGGGGAAATAAAAAAAGAATTAAAAGAAGAAATAGAAAAAACAAAGATTGTTTCAAAAACAAAACACCTTGACTGGATTGGTGTTATAAAACAAGGACATAAACAATTTTGTTTGGTTGGGGCTCCAAGTTCTGGAAAAAGTTCTCTGCTTTCAAAATTATCTGGAATGAAGATAAAAGTAGCAGAGTATGAATTTACAACACTTAAACCAATTCCCGCGATTGTAAAGTTGAATGGTGCTTTAATTCAGATAGTAGATTTACCTGGACTTATTGAAGGGGCGACAGAAAATGTTGGTGGCGGAAAGAGATTAATAGGAATTGTAAAAAATACAGATGGAATTTTATTCATGATAGACTTAACAAAAGATTACTCTAAAGCCGAAAAAGTGTATAATGAATTAATTAAAGCAGATATTAGAAAACCGATTATATTCATTGGAAACAAAATAGATTCTTCTTTAGCCAAAAATAATGCAATCAAACTAAAAAAGAAATTTAAAGAATTGATTCTTGTATCAACATTAACTGGCGAGGGAATAGAAGATTTAAGAAAATCAATTTGGAAAACGTCCAATCTTATAAGAGTTTATACTGAGAAAACCAAAGAACCTTTAGTATTAGAATATGGCTCATCTATTGAAGATTTAATTAAGAGCATTCACAAAAATTTATTCCAAAATTTTAGAGAAGCAGTAATTAATGGAAAAAGTGCAAAATTTCCAAACCAGAAAGTTGGTTTAAACCATGTGTTAGAGGATGAAGATAGAGTAAGAATAATTTCTGATTAATTTTTTCCTTCTTTCTTCAATAAACCTAGCCAAAAACTCCCGTTAACTTAACAATACACTAAAACCCAAAAAAATATAAACCCTCAGTATCCTTGGAATTGATGGTTAATTTAAAAAATAAAGATATTAAAGAAATTTTATCGAATTTAGGACTGGATGAAAAATCAATTACAACTTTTTGCAAATATATCAACGAAAAGGATTGGTTTGAGGCAATAAAAATTTATAAAAAGTTAGAGATTACCAGAAAAAATTTAGATTCAAAAGATAAGATATATGTTTTATTAAAAGTCGAT
>DATDUI010000072.1:0-10055 GCA_035290465.1 Candidatus Nanoarchaeia archaeon
GTGGTCTTGCATTTCTTTAACATTATCCAATACTAAATTAATATGGATATCAAATGCAAGCAGAGTACCAACAAATTGTTTCTCTCCTTTCAAACCAACTAAAACTTCTTTACCCTTAGAATTGTTTAACAAATCCAAAGGCCTTTCAATTCCGTTAACCATAGAATATAATCACCCTAAATGCTTTATAAACATTATCATATTTTTGAAGATATTTTTTTAGGATAATTAAATTAAATAAAATTTGAATCTGATAGTAACTTACTGGCAATTCAAACATTATATTCAAAGAGAGTCTTTTTGCTTTAACAAAAATTTATATGGAGAATCATAAGATTCGAAATCAATTTTTCCAAAAAACAAAGCTTTTTAAATAAAAGATTAAATCACTTATTTATGAATAATGGAAAAAAAATCTCAGGCGGAAAGTATATTCAAAATAGAAAGAAAAAATCTTATGAAATTTCCGGGCAAAAAAGGATTGTAAAAATAGGAGAAGAAAAGAAAAAAACTCTCAAAACACGAGGAGGAAATTCAAAAATAGTTTTACTTAAAGCTAAATTTATAAATGTTCAAACAAAAAATAAAAAAGTTAAAGTTGAAATTAAAAATGTTTTAGAAACCCCATCAAACAGATTCTTAGCAAGACAGAATATTATAACAAAAGGGGTTATTGTAGATACTGAATTAGGTAAAGTAAAAATTACAAACAGACCCACTCAAGAAAGCTTAGTTAATGGAATATTAATAGAATAATCTCATTTTTTATAAATTTCTTTTGATTTAATCGATTACAAATGCACTGAAGAAAAATTTGAATTTTATAAATAATTACTCTTTCTTTTTAAACTTCTTTTACTTTTTTCCCATAGTCACAAAAAACAAAACCTTTATAAATAGAAATGCTTTTTAAATGTTACTATTATAAATTGAAAAATCAATTCTAAAATGTCAGGAATAAGAAAGTGTAATGAATGTGGGAGTATTAATTTAACCTATGATTCTCATTTAGGGGAAGTTATTTGCAACGATTGTGGATTAGTTATTGAAGAAAAGATGGTCGATACAGGCATGGACATGCAAGGAAAATTCGATAAAGGAGATAAAAAAGGAAGAGGCGGAGCCCCTATAAGCATGCAAAAATTCGATAAAGGACTTACAACAAACGTAGGAGAAATCTCAGATATTTATAGATTACAGCCAAAACAAACAAGAAAATTCTTAAGATTAAAAAAATGGCAAGAAAGAGTTTCAACAAGTATTGAAAGAAACTTAAGGCTTGCAATGGCAGAATTAAGAGTTATTGCTTCTTACTTAAATTTACCAAATGTAGTAAGAGATGAAGCTTCAAGAATATATAATTATGTTTTACAAAGAGGATTAGTAAGAGGTAGAAGTATGGAATCAGTAATTGCAGCCTGCTTATATGCAGCATGCAGATCATATAATATCCCCAGAACACTGGATGAAATGGCAACTGCTTCAGATGTCGAAAGAAAAGAAATCGGCAGAACATACAGATTTATAATAAGAAAATTAGGAATTAAAGTGACACAAAGTTCACCAAAAGACTACATTTCAAGATTCTCTTCATTACTTCATCTTTCACCAAAAACACAAAATGAAGCATTGAATGTATTAAAAGAAGCAGAAAAAGTTGAATTAACTTCAGGAAGAGGACCCGCAGGAATTGCAGCTGCAGCATTATATGTCGCAGCATTAATGAATGACGAGAAAAAAACACAAAGAGAAGTCGCAGATATTGCAGGAATTACAGAGGTTACAATTAGAAATAGATATAAAGAATTAATTGACAAATTAGACCTTGAAACAAAAATAAAGCAAAAAGAAAAAGAAGGCTCAAAAAAGAAAAAAGAAGCACAGGTAGAGAAATAATTTTATTTATTATTATATATTAATTCTGAAAAGTAAAATTTAAACATTATTTCCAAAAATCAATCCTTATTTTTTTCCGATCCTTTATCTCAAGAATTTCATTTAACTCTTTCATTTTATCTCGAAAATCACCAATAAGAAACATAAAAATACAAATTAAAGTTAATAAAATCCACCACCCATGAGTTTCTAAAAAAACAGATAAATAATAAGAATAAACAATAAATGACGTCATAAATAATGCAAAATAAATAATATTTTTTTCACCCATAGAAAAAAAAAGAATAAAACATTTTTAAAAATTTATATTCTTTTTACAAATAAAAAAATGCGGAGGAAAACTCAGAAATTAAAAATTTCTGGGACTATCAAAAGACGATACTTTTGAAGTGATTCGAACTTAGTTCGTATCTTTTTATAAATAAAAAATGCGGAGGAAAACTCAGAAATTAAAAATTTCTGGGACTATCAAAAGACGATACTTTTGAAGTGATTCGAACTTAGTTCTTATCTTTTTATAAATAAAAAATGCGGAGGAAAAGATTCGAACTCTCGTAGGCACTAAGCCAACAGGTCCTAAGCCTGTCCCGTTTGACCGCTCCGGCACCTCCGCATTATAAATTTGATTATTCAAAGGTATAAAAAGGTTTAGAATTAAATTTTAAGCAGAATATCCACTATAATAATTTAAAACATTCTTAACATAACCTTGAGTTATACTAGGTAAATCACCCTTGCAATCTTCAAAACCCAAATTCTTTGTCACACATTTATTTCTAACCGCAGTTGGTCCAGCATTATATGAAGCTATAATTAATTCAATCTCGTTAATTCCATAATGTTCATTCAAGCACTTCAAATAACAAGTTCCAATATGAACATTCACTTCTGCATTATTTTTCCATTGAGAAGTATAATAACGATTACACAAATCCTTGCAAGCACCAACTGTAACATCCCCAATAGCACCAGCTAAAGTCAATTGCATTAAACCAAAATCTCCGGTTGGACCTTCAATAGACTTCCAACCACTTTCAGCCATAATTACAGAACGAACTAAATTAAAATTAACATTCAAATCAGAAGATGCCTTTTGAACAGAAGAAATATATTGACTCTCAGAAGAACTTAAATGCTTATCCTTTGTTCGTTGATATTCACTCTCAGAATAAGAAAAAGAAATTTGAGTTTCTGTGGGAATTTCAGCAGGAATTTCTTCGGGGATTACAATAGGAGTTTCTCCAGAACTTCCACCAAATTCCATACAAATAGTTCCAACTTTTTGACAGGTTTTACCAATAAAAATACCTTGTTCTCTACATTCCAAATCATTACAAACTAAATCACTTGAAACACTTGATTTGCAATCTTCGCATTTAGAATTAACATCTACGATCACTTTGGCTTCCTTGCAATCAAAAATTATTTTTTCACAATTCTTACCGATCATACTACCAAAATCCTTACACTCAATTTCACTGCACCCAAAAGAAAATAAATTCTGAGATTTACAACTCCCACAATCTTGAATACTTGTTTTATCAATAATTGAAAGTTCAGATGAACGTTCTAATAATTTTTTAACCGCATCACCACCAGAAGGATTTCCAAGAAGTTTAATTTCATTTGCAGTCATTAAAATTTCAGAACTAACCCCGTCAACATTTTCTAAATCTTCTATAAAAATAGTTTTTTCAATTAAAACTGAATCTTGAAGTGTAACTTCCCATTTGCTAAATTCAGTATTCCATTTAAAAATAGCATTATCATAAGTTTCTTTACTAGTCTCTTTAGGAGTCAATTTAATTGCAGAATTATCACCCCAAACAAAATCTTCAAAACAAACACCAGAAGAAGAACCAATACAAGTTTTACCAATAAGTTTACCAAAATTACTGCAATCATTAACATCACAAAAAACATCTGAACCAGGGAAAACAGGAAGAACATTGCAACTAACGCACTGTTTAAAACTCGTCGAAGAATAAATACGCGTATCAATCACATCATCCCCAGTTGCTTCATTACACATAAAAAAATTCCTTTGACAATTTTTTGCAATTTTCTTTCCAAATAAAAGACATTCTTCAGAACTGCAAACTGACAAACCAGAAGAACAATCACCGCAAGTTTTACCCAATGAAGAATCAACCAAACCAGAACTAACGCATTCTTTATTAACAAAATTGCAGTTTAAATTATAAGTAGTTGCATACTGATTACAAAGTAATTCACTATTACAAGAACCTAATACAACAGAACAATTTTCACAAGTATTACTACTACTCCCAATACTTCCTGGAATATCACTTGAACTACTACTAGAAGCAGAAGGAACTGAAGTAGATGCAACAGTGCTTGATTCTTTTTTAACACCGCTGTATGAAGTCAAAGCAAGTTTCCCGTATTCCCCTCCACGAATCATTAATAATTTTGCCTTCTCATAATCAAAAAAGACTTTACCAATAATCTTATCAACTAAATTAATCTTTTTCAAAGAATCTTTTTCATCCTCGATCTTTTTTAATTCTTCAGCAAAATTCTGAATATAACCACTTTCATTTTGAAGTTTTTTCAAATAATTTTCACTAACCTCTTTTAAAGTTTGATTTGCTGTTGACTCAAAATTCACAGCATTACTCACACTTTTTGAATCAAGCCAGCAACTAATTTTTTGATCACCACAGTAACCAACTTTTTGCCATCTTGCACCAGCAGTCCCGTCTAAATTATCTGAACCCTTGCCAGGACTATCACTTGCACAAACTCTGATTATACCCTTGTTATAAATATCCGGATTGATTAAATCCTCACCTGCACTTTGCAAATTTGGATTTAACACACTATAAATGCTCGCACTTCCAGAAACACATTCTTTTTCACTCTTAATATCAGTTGCACCTGCTTGCTCCTTAAGATATTGATCCTGAACATAATCTAAAGCAAACGAAGTTGAAGCTTGACCAAATCCGCATTCTTCTTGATCTCCAACATTAATGCACATCTCCTTATAACCAGAAGGAGCAGTAAAATCTTTTGTCTCACTTGCATATTCACCCTTAGCAACATAACCAGAAGCAACAATCCTTCTATTCGATGTATCTTGATAAAATGAACTCTCAGCCCCACTCTTCAAATATACATTATAATAAGCTCCGGAATCAGCACCAGCATAAATATGATAAAACACTTTATATTGTGATACCGGAGGAACAGTCGCAGATGTAAAAGGAATCTCATCAAATCTACCGTGATATTGAGCAGGTGAATCTGGTTCAGTCAAAGAATCAAATAAATCAGCACCGTCAGGATAAACACCTGAAATTGAAGATTTGCAAACCATATCACCAACATCCTCAGCAGTTCTAGCCTTAAAAGCCTTGAAAGAATTTACTGCATATTGTTGAGTGAAGTAAGAAATTGAATTCTCAGCATTAGCCCAAGCATTGGCAACATTCATATATTCCCCACCACCATGAACATTTTGACCAGTTGCCCATTCCATGATTTTAGGAATTGCAATCTTTGCTAAAGGAATTGCTTGTCTCCAGAAAAATTCACATAAATGTATACTATAAATCTCATCGCAAATACCAGTCATTTTACCGCTATCTAAACTATCTTGCAAACAATCTCTATGATTTTTCATTACAGAAATTAATCCATCAATTCCGGCTTTAACCCCAGAGATACAAATAGGGAAATAAATTCCTTCTTTATAATTAGGTAAACATAAAACTAAACTGCCGATAATTCCCGATTGAATAACATCTCTTACAGGATAACTGCCACCAAAATCACATCTACTCGATGGACAAATAACAGGGTCACAAACATTAAACATTACCTTGCAATCATCTGGAGACATAAAATCAGTGCATTTCGTATCAGAAACATCAACAGCAGGACTACCAACTTTAACTCTCTTAGCCTTGCTACTAATTGAAACATAACCAACCCTTTTATCAACAGCAATGTTTGAAGCAACACTCACAGCACTAACTGCTTCTTTCACCAAAGCCTGTGCTTGAGTTTCACTTAAACCCCCAATTTGATTTGTCGGTTGCCCAGTACCAAGATTCATTAAAGTACATTTATCATCCCCCCCGCCATTTTCCTCAATACCATTTTTCCAAACATTACAAATACTCATACTGCTAACCCTTCCAGAATCATCATAAGAAGCAACCCCCCCAAGTACAGGCAAAGTCTGACCAATCTTTACATACCAGCCACTCTCTAAATTAAATGGGATAATTGCAGGAAGACCTTTATAGGGTTCAGTTTCATAATATCTTAACAAAGGCTCAGTTTCACCCTGAGAAGATTTATATTTATTTATATATTCATTCTCGTCAACTTTTTCAAAAGTAAGAAGATTTTTAATTTCCCTAATAACAGCAGGGTCTGTAACTAAATTACCTTGTTTATAATAAACATTAAGAACAGAATATTTATTTCCCTGAAGATTTTTTAATTCCAATAAATATTCATTATTTTTATACACAATTCCTTGAACATTTGAATTTGCAGGAATTTTAACATAACCTGCACTTGAAGTTTTGCCCCCGCTATATACAGATGTCAAAGTATTTTTAGAAGAAATAACGGCAATTCCAACACCAACTAATCCGGTTTTAGATTTTAATTCTTCACTTAAACTATTTTCTGCCACTTTGTTTCGGGTATTAACATAAATCTCACCTAATTGTGTTTCAATATCTTTCTTAGCCATATTTCTCAATACTTCACTATCAGAAGAAAGTAATCGGGAATTCAGCTGTAAATCTCTTAATTCTGTAACAGACACAGAATCTGAATCAAGACCTTTTAAAACTTCAGCAATTTGAATTTTCTCGCCGTTAACATCAATAGTTCCAAGAGTCATAAGATTTTTTTCTAATTCAGAAGCAGATTGTTTCAAATATTCTTCTTTAAATTTCTGAGTATCAACAGTAGTTTCAGTTAAGAAATTTGTTGTCTCATAAGGGGCTTGAATAGTTTTAATTTCAGTTTGTTGTTGTTCTAAAAATGTATGATATTTTTCAACATCATTATCTATTTCGTCGGAATTTTCAAAGAAACATTGGTCTAATGAAGAATATTGTCCTTTACTAACTAACTCAGCACATTTTTGATTCCATCCCCCTTCACCTTTCATTACTTCTTGCCTTGCAATACCAGAACCATCAAGATTTGAAATAAAGTTTTTTACATTCAAAGCAGCACCAGTGACCAAACAAGCTGCCTTTAAACCTTTAACAATTTCACCTAATTGTTTAGATTTTTCTTCCCATTCAGCAATTGTTTCATTTAAATCTTTAATTCTTTTATTAGTTTCATCAGGAGTTAATTGAATTCCTCTTTTTTCAATACCAATTTTAAAGCTAAATGTTGCATTTCCTCCGGCATTATTTATATTAGGGATAACAGAAACTTTTGCAGATTTTTTAAGATTAATATTCTCAACATAGATTTTATGTGCCTCATCACCAATTTGTTTTGTTTCACGAATATTAATTTTCAAATTTTGAAGAGCATAAACTAAACTTCCTTTTTGTTTAATACCACCAACATCAAGAGTAATAAAATTATCTCCAATACTAGTTAATGAAACAAATTCTCTTGAATCTTTATTCATAAATATAGCTTTATTTTCGTTTACTAAAAATGTAACACCATCATCATAATTTTTATCGACTAATGCTCTAAAAATATTTTCTTGATTATCAGTTAATGCATATGCTCCCCCACCAATAGGATTTTTAGCACTATCAGTTTCACCATAAATTTTTTCAACTTTTGTACTCCAACTTTTTTTATCAAATGACCATTTCCATCCATCATTATAAATATAATAAATTCTCTGATAACCGGAAGAATCAATATAATAAACTTCTTCAAGAGTTCCAAAATAAACTTTCTCATTTTTAGTTAATTTATATACTTCACCATCAACTCTAATCTGAGCACCATACTCTTCATAAGTCGGCTCATGAATTGATTCTAAAGAAATACTTTTAATCTGATTATTAATTAAAGCTTCATAAGAAGCAGATTTTGAATTTGAATTTTTATATTCATTATAACAATCTTTTAATTCTCCTTTCCAAAATTCTGAGTTAGGATATTTTGTTTTAAACTCATCGCATAATCCAATCATTGTTCTTTTTTGATTTAATTGTTTAGCAAGTTTAATCTTTTCAATTAATGCTCTTTCACCATAAGTCAAAAGATCTGATTCAAATTCCTTTAGCGAAGGATAACTCTGAACAATAGTATCATAATCAATTTGTGCTTTATCATAATATTTTAAAAATTCAAGATTTGTTTTACTCACAACAACATTTCTATAAGCATAAATTTTCTTATTTGTTAAATCTAATTCAGCACTAATTAAATCATCGAAAAATTCATTCCCGGATGTATAAGCCTCGCCAGTAGCACTATCCCTGGATAAAACAAATTTATCTCCACTTTTAACAAATTTGGCAACATTGTTATTTGATTCAGATAAATAATATGCATTATCACCTTCAGAAGAAATAATATCTAATTTTAAATTTAAAGAAGCACCACCTGGACCAAGGATTTGATAATCACTGCCATAAGTATATGTATCCTTAACAATTAAACCATCTTGAGGACCTGCAAATCCTAAAAATTGAATTTCAGGTTTAGATGCTAACTCCTTAAACCAAGTTAATTCACTCACAAAATCTAAAGAAAGGTCTTTAATTCCTCCCCCAACATAATAACTGCCAAGAGGAGAAGCACCAGTAACAATTGAATCGAAAATTATTGAAGCTGAACTAGTTATAGAATATCCTAATTTAGAAAGAACATCTAAAACTTTAATTCCGGTTTTATATTGATAAGAATTCAAATAAAAAGAAAATCTTTTATAAGTTGGAGATGCCAAAAAATCTTCTTTATTTAATGCAGGACTTGCAAAAGGCACAATGAAAAGGCCTTTATCATTTTGCCCAATAAAACCCAAAAAGATTCTTTTATCTTTAACCCCGGGAATTTCACCGATAATATCCCCCAAACCAACTTCTTTTTCAGCACCATTAAATAAAATTTTAACTTTAGGACTTACTTCGAGTGTAAATTGCTGATTTCTTTTTTCATCAGTATCGCAACTAAGAACAACCTTTTGATTCAAGCCTTGTTTTTCAATTTCTCTTACACGGCATTTATTATCCAGGAATTTTTCACCACGTATAACTTCAACAATATCACCATTAATATTTAATTTAGCGGTTGTATCAGGATTTTCTAAACTATCAAGTTTAATTCTTAATTCTGCCAAGCAGTCAAAACCAGGCAAAGAAAGACTATCTGAACTTTGCCCAACTTTTAAATTAACGCTAGTAACTCTGTTAGTGCCGTCGTACATTGAAATTCTTGCACCATCTGCATCAATTCCGTTAGCCCTTAAATAACCCTTGCCATTCCAAAAACTATATTCATTTTTTTTATTTTCAAATTCAATATCACTTAGTTCAGGAAGATAAAACCCAACTCTGCCAATACCAAAAGCATTTTCAATATTATAACCAATTTTTGCAGTTAAATTTCCCTCGACAAAATCAGGCATACTTGATTCATTCGGTTGTTTTCTTAAAACAATCACCGCATAACCAATATTATTCAAAACAGGAGAATTTAAATCACCCTTGACACCTAAAGCAGCTTTAGCAGGATGAAAACCAACGCCACTAACTTCTTTTGGATATTTACCTGAAAAAGAAAGACTTTCAATTGCTTCAACTTTAATTAAAGGATTAATTTTTGTTGCAGCAATTTGGCAAAATACAGGAACATTTTGTTCTTCTAATAAATCACTTCTAACAACAGCAGGGGTACAGCCAAAAGGTGCAATCTGCAACGCAAAATCTTGACCTGCCTGACATCTGGCACCGGCACTGGTTGAACCAACATATGAATCAAACACACCATAATTAGGATTTGAATCAGAATAAGCAAAAATTAACCCGCTTAAAAATAAAATTCCAAATAAGAAAATAATTCCAAAGATTAAATTTTTATTTTTATTAATCATATACATTACCTCTTTTGCCAATCTTAATAATATTTATAACATTATTAACAGAATCTGCTTCATAAATAATTCTATACTTTCCTACCCTTAT
>DATDUI010000073.1:0-5979 GCA_035290465.1 Candidatus Nanoarchaeia archaeon
AAAGGAATCTGGAACTGCCCTAAATGCGATAAAAAATTCGCATCAAACACATACCACTTAGATTAAAATGACAGAATACAAATGTTTTGAATGCAGAAAGAAAATACAAAGTGAAGAACTTAGCAAGAGATTTGTTTGCCCACAATGTGGTAGCAAAATTTTCTTTAAACCTCGAACAAAGGTTAAAAAAATAAAAGCCGAATGATTTTGTGGTAGAGAGTAATATTTAAAGAACAATAACTCGTGCGAAATTATGAGCCAAATAAAATTCTTTTTTCAAAAAATAAAAAAATGACAGAACAAGATAGAAAAATCAGAGAAATACAAATGCTCGAACAGAATTTTCAAAATTTATTAATGCAAAAACAAGCATTCCAAATGGAATTATCAGAAAATAAAGCAGCATTAGAAGAAATTGAACATTCAGGCGACGAAGTCTACAAAATAATCGGACAATTAATGATTAAATCAGATAAAACAAAAATTAAAAAAGAATTAGAAAGCAAAGAAAAAATTTTAGGATTAAGAATGAAAAATATTGAAGAACAAGAAAAAGCATATACAGAAAAACTTCAAAAGCTTCAAAAAGAAGCATTAAAAGAGATGAAAAGATAATTCTAAATTTTTAGTATCCAATGACAACGATTATTATGCTAACTTAAAAGCTATATAAGAAGAATTAAAAAAATATCTGGCTCCCAATATTTATATATTAAAACAAGACAGATACATACTTTAGACCCAATGTATATTAACCTTGCAAAAACTTTTTGCGATGCTACAAATGTTGAATAGCGAGAATAATTTGCTTTTAAACAATTGATACTTAAATATATACAAAATATCTACGAAATATTTATAAATACGAAGATGATAATTTTATTATGGTATTCAAAAAGATAAAAAATATGTTCTCATCACCTGAAATAGATAAGGGGGATGAAGAATATTTAGAGATTGATCTTGGTCAAGAAAAAAAAGATGACAAAGTTTTAATAAAATTATATGTATTAAAGCAATATGAAGATGTTAATGAAATTTTAAACTCATTAAGAGAAGGATATACAATTGCAATAATTGATATCAGTGTTTTAAGAAAAAAAGATGCAATCGAACTTAAAAGATCAATTGCAAAAATCAAAAAAACTGCTGATGCTCTTGAAGGAAACATTGCTGGTTTTGGTGAAAATACAGTAATTGTAACCCCATCATTCGCAAAAATTCAAAAAGAAGATTTAAAGCAACCAGCACAAGAAAAATCATCAAAGAGCCATTTTGACGATTATTAATAATTCTTAATTATTTTTTTAATAGAAATTTTATAATGATTTTGAAACAATAAACTTGCATCCTCTTCAAGATAAGACTATAAAATTAGTAGTTATTAAAATTTATTTTAAAAAAAATTCTTATATTTTTTCTCTTGTTCTTGATTTTTTACAAAACTCAATTATTCTTTTTATCCTTTCATCTTGCATGGTAGCTTGCATAGTAACTTGCATGGTAAATATCATATCTATTATAGATTGATTCTTTTAATCCGGATTGAAAACAACTAATTGGAAAGTTTACTTGCTTTATTGTTTGTTCTCTATTAGTTGTTTAATTGCTGTGCAGAATATTTTTGCATTTTTCAATGATGCCTCTGCAAAAGGTTTGTTTGCTTCAGAATTAATATTATAAGTAAATCTTCCCCGATTCCTTTTTTCATCAAAAAATATCTGAATCAAGATCTCTGCTTTAGATGTTTCTTCGTCATATATTCTGAGCAATTCTTTATCTGTATTCTCCATTAACTTCTTAAACTTGTCATAAGTCTTTTTATGTTCTTCAGAAGCAGATGTTTTTACATTCAAAAGATAACAAGTATGCTTTCGCAGAATAAAATATTGAATAATAACATTCAGAAATAACATTATTAAAAAAAGTTTTATTTCCCTGTACTTTTAAAACTATTTTTGCATCATCAGAAACAGACAAAGAAAAATTAGCATTTGCTAAAATAAACTCGCTTTCTGCCCTGTCTAAATATTTTTTAACATTTATATCCATTTTCAATTGCCTCTTTTAAAACTTCATAAAAAATTCTTGCATTTTTTATAATTAATTTTTTGTGAACTATTTCTTTTGCGTATGTTTGTTCTTTAGATTTTAACATCTCAACAAAATCTTTTTTTCTAA
This sequence comes from Candidatus Nanoarchaeia archaeon, assembly GCA_035290465.1. GTDB lineage: Archaea > Nanobdellota > Nanobdellia > Pacearchaeales > GW2011-AR1 > GW2011-AR13. The sequence goes on from DATDUI010000073.1 coordinate 2,182, forward strand.
AAACATATAAATGTATTGAAGGAGTATAAAGCATAGTTATATTTTCAACAAGTTTCTGGATATATACTACATCATCTTTATCAGGAATAACAATCACTAAATCTAAGTCTGATTTTTTGGTGTATGTTCCATTTGCATAACTTCCCGTAACCAAAATTAGAAAATCAGAAATTTCTTTTATATCCAATATTTTTGAATAATTTGGAATTTTGTATGCCTCTTTTTCATCCATGAAACTGAATAACAATATTGTTTCCCTTGACAAATCCAAACTTATCAGCCTATTATTCCCAATTTTTTTAGAATTTAGAATCTTCTTTTTTATTAATTCTTCAACTGCTTCATAAATTCTTTGATATGATTTGCTTTTTAGTTTCTGCATTATTTCTCTAATACTTCCACTAAAAAATAAATTATTTCTATAAAATTCAATTATTTTTAATTCATTTTTGTTTATTTCCATTTTGAGATAATATTATCTCTTTTATGAGATATATAAACTTTTCTTATTTGTTTGGAGCTATGTTGCATGATTAAGGTTGATGTTGATTTGAATAGCATTTTATATTTTTATTAACTCTTCTGTTTTATTCATAAAATTTAATACTCTATTTTCATAATCACTTACTATATTTTCATTAAATTTAATATTTGTTGCATAACTTGCATCATGCCTGTCATCTTTGAGATTAGTATAAAGCTTTGCATCTTCTTTATTTATTGAAAGCTGATTAAATAATTCTGCTTCTTCTTTTGTTATTGCATACTCTTTTATTAGAATGAGTATTGTCGCGTAATGGTTTTTTGAAGAGCATCGTTTATTTGTAATTAAAGCAAGAGCACAATGATACAAAGAATAATATAATGTTACAATAAGCCAGTCGTTAAACTTGGAGTATTGTTTATTTAGTTTATAAAACTCAATATTGTGACGTGCTTTTTTTAAATGAGAATAAACCAGTTCCTTATTTTCTTCTATTATTTTTATTTGCTTTTTGTTTATAAAAAAGGTTAGTTCTGATTCTAAATATTCTTTGTCTGAAAATAGCTTATTTATATTCATTTAAAATCTCCTCATAAAAATTTTGTTCTTTATAGATTGGAAAACCTGTTTTTCTTGCTTGAATAATTATGTCGTCTTTATTTTCAATGAACTCTTTGGTTGTTGCATTAAATATTGAAATTGGATGTTTAGAGGTTAATTCTGCTTCTTTTTTATTCTTTTCGAGATTTGTTTTATTTTCAGAGATTATAAGCAGGTCTATATCGCTTTCTTTTCTTTCTTCTCCTTTTGATGCAGAACCAAAAAGAACAATAAGATATATGTTACTTGGGAGATTTTTTAAAAAGTTTTTTAATGGGATTTTTATATTAACATTTAGAGAGCTAAATTTCTCAAAAGCAATCTCTGAAAACTTTAATGCAAAAATCTTTTTATTGTTTATTTTGTAAAAAGTGTTAGACTTTGTTTTTTCCCTATGCAAAATATCCAGTTTAACAAGTTTATTCAAGGTGTTTACAAGTGAGCTGTCAGATAGTTTAGATAGCTCTTTAATCTCATTAAAATATAGAACATTCTTTTTACTAATAAAATATGCTTTGTAAACTTTATCTTCTGGTTTCATGAAAGATCTAAAAAGAACAATTTTATAAATACTTCTATTTTTGGAGTAATCGCTTCTATTTTTGTAGTTGTTTTATTTTTGCATACTAAAAACCTTAAAAGCAAAAAGCCAGAAACAACGAGGGCATTCATACATTCAGTTTAATGTAGAGGGAAAAGTTTGAATGACATGTTTAGGTTTCTAAATTCTTTTTCTTTTTATAATACTCATAATAAACTAAATCAAACAATGCAGATTTCAGTTTTGATTTAAGTTTTTCATTATCAACTAATCTTTTATAGAATTTCATATTGCTATTTAATAATCCTGTCATTTCTTGATTGAAATATTTATCAAAAACAGCTTTAACATTTTCTTTAGAATTGTGTTCCATTTTGTTTAATAGTTCTTTATTTTCAAGAAGATGGTCTTTAACTCTTCCTAAGAAAACCTTATCATCTTCAGTAAAATCAGTTCCAAAAGCATCATTTAAAGCTTGGAGAATCTTAGATAATTTAGTGTTTATATCTGGAGCAAATTCACCAACTCCTGCTGAAATAGGTTTTAATTCACCTTCCGATTTTAATTTTATCTCTTTTTCCCCTTTATTTACGATTTTATATGAATCCATATCTACATCTTCTAAAACATTAAAGGGTAAAGGATTATTTATTGTTGGAAGTTTCTTTGATAGAAACTTATTAAATAAGAATATCTTTTCGAGATTTACATCAGAGAAAGGCATTAATTGGGATAAAAATGAATAAATACTTTGATATCGCTTCAATGTTTTCTTAAATCCAACTTGATCTTTTTTAGTCTTCTTTCTGCACCATTATTATAATAAAAAATTCAAATCTTTTAAAGATTCCTTTAATTAAAATTTCCTTATTCATCCCCCGCATCCTTCCTTTTACTTAAACTTAATCTAAAATCCTTAACAATCTCAACTTTATCTTTAACATCATCTAATTGACCTTTTAAAATTCTTGATTGAAAACCCATAAAATTAATCATAGAAATCTCGTCCCAAATTCCATTCTCTTTCAAAAATTTAATTAATTCTTCTTTATCTTCTGGAAGAACTACTTTCTCGATTTCTTTAACAGAAGTTTTCATATTAGAACCATAAACAACATCAATTCCAAATTGCTTTGCATAAACAATTAATTTTTCTTTAAGTTCATCTTCTTTTTTATTTAATTCAGATAAATTCTTTTTCGTCTCTGCAAATTCATCAACTAATTTAACTCCCTCGTCTTCTTTAAATTCTTCAACACTTTCAATTTTTTCTAATTCTGCCTGATGTTTAAATGAAGGGCATTCAGATTTAAATCCACAATAATTACATAAAGCTGTAACATTAGTAGGAAATTCTTTTGCATTTTCTATTTCCTTTATTTTTTCAACTATTTCATTTTGCAATTTTTCTAATTGTTCATCTGTTCTTTCTGAAATTGCATCCTTGTTAAAAGCTAACATATGCCAAACTAATTTAACAGACTTTGCATCTTTGAATTTATCCTTAACCCAAATAGAATACATTGCTAATTGCCTGTCTTGGTCTGCTTCTTCTTGATCTTTCATCCTTGCATTAGTTTTATAATCACACACAAAATAATTTCCATCATTATCACAACCTAATTTATCAATTCTAACATGCCATTGGTTTCCGTCTGGCAAAGTCATTCTATCTTGAGTTTCTAATCCTAAAATTGTAAGCTCTTCAAAAGGTTTCATTCTTTCAAAATAATCCAAAAGAAATTTTTCACCCATCTTTCGATAATTATTTTCGGTTAAACCTTGATCTTCTTTAACAATTAAAATATCTGAAGAATAATTCTTAACCCATAAATCTCTAAAAAATTTAATCAAACTAGCTTTTGCAATTCTTTGTTGGAATTTTTTTCTTTTATATAAATCTTCTAATGATTGATGAACCATATCCCCCATAAATGCTTCAATAGTTGTTGAGATTTCAGGTTTCTTTTTATCAATATATCTTAATTTATACTGGTAAGGACAATTGTCATATGTAGAAACTCTTGAATTGGAATAAGTAGTCATTTTTAATATAATTAAAGAATTCTTGAATTATTTAAAGTTTTATCCCTATTTCTGGATAAAAATTTGGATTTAGTTAAAATCTTCAACACACTTAATAAAAAAATTAAATCTTAATCTTTCCTTCTTG
>DATDUI010000074.1:0-7770 GCA_035290465.1 Candidatus Nanoarchaeia archaeon
ATTCTGTGGAGATTGCAGAATAGGGTTAATTATTATGTTTTTAAGAGATATTTGAAATTTTTAGAGTACCAGTTTTACCCTGAAAAAATAAAGAGACTGATTAACCCGCCATAGTCCTTTATAAATATCGGAGATACTGAATTCACAATAATCTTTATAAAGTTAAAGGATTAAAAAAGATTAAGATGAGTAATACTTTATTTATTACACAAATAATTCTAAATAATCTAAAAAAAATAAAATGAATTCAATTATTGATTACGTTAAAGTAAGAGACCCGAATGAAAAAGAATTTCATCAAGCAGTTTTTGAGGTATTTGAAAGCATTAAGCCAGTAATTGCAAAAAATCCAATATACACCTCTCAAAAAATATTAGAAAGAATGATTGAACCGGAAAGAACTATACAGTTTAGAGTCCCATGGATTGATGATCAAGGAGAAATACAAATAAATAGAGGATATAGAATTCAAATGAATAGTGCAATCGGTCCTTACAAAGGAGGCTTGCGATTCCATCCATCAGTTAATTTAAGTATATTAAAATTTCTTGCTTTTGAACAAGTATTCAAAAATGCTTTAACAACATTGCCAATGGGAGGAGGAAAAGGAGGATCAGATTTTGACCCAAAAGGAAAATCAGATAGAGAAGTTATGAGATTCTGTCAAAGTTTTATGAGTGAATTATATCGACATATCGGAGCAGATACAGATGTACCTGCAGGAGATATTGGAGTTGGAGCAAGAGAAATTGGTTATCTTTTTGGGATGTATAAAAAATTAAATAATGAATTTACTGGTGTTTTTACAGGCAAGGGATTAAAATGGGGAGGAAGCCTTATTAGACCAGAAGCAACAGGTTATGGTAATGTTTATTTTGCTTCTGAAATGCTAAATACCAAGAAAAAAACATTAGAAGATAAAACTTGTTTAGTTTCTGGATCCGGAAATGTTGCACAGTTTACTATTGAAAAGATTATAGAACTTAAAGGAAAAGTTATTACTGTTTCTGATTCTTCAGGATATATCTATGACCCCAAAGGAATTAATAAAGAAAAACTTCAATTTATAAAAGAATTAAAGAATGTTAAAAGAGGAAGAATCAGTGAATATGCCATAAAATATCCTCAAGCAACATTTACACAAAAAAAAGAAAACGAAACTTATAATCCATTATGGGATCATAAAGCAGATTGTGCATTCCCAAGTGCTACACAAAATGAAATTAATGAACAAGATGCATTAAATTTAATTAAAAACAAAGTTCAATTAGTAAGTGAAGGAGCAAACATGCCTTCAACTCCTGAAGCAATTAAAATTTTCTTAGATAATAATCTTTTATACGGACCAGGAAAAGCAGCAAATGCCGGGGGAGTTAGTGTTTCAGGACTGGAGATGAGTCAAAATAGTATGCGACTTTCATGGGATAAAAATGAAGTTGACAAACGTCTAAAAGATATCATGAAAAATATTCATAAAACATGTTTAGATGCTGCAAAACAATATGGATATTCAAATAATTATGTTGCCGGAGCAAATATTGCAGGATTTACTAAAGTTGCTGATGCAATGATAGACCAAGGTCTTGTTTAAAAACATTTAATAAAGCAAAATTATTTTTCTTAAGTATGACACTTAAAGATATTCAAGAACAAGTTGATGAATGGATTTCACAATATAAAATTGGATACTTTCCACCGTTAGCAATTATCGCACAAGCAGTTGAAGAACTAGGGGAGCTTTCAAGAGAAATAAATAATAGATATGGCCCAAGAATCAAAAAATCAAAAGAAGATACTGCAGAGATTGGAGAAGAAATTACAGATGTTATCTTTGCGATGATTTGCATGGCAAATTCTCATAACATCGATTTAGATAAAGCCTGGGAAAAGAAAATGAATAAATGCTATGGGAGAGATAAAGATAGATGGGAAAAAAAATAATTAGAGTCTATTTTACCCAAACAACATTTTCTTTATCTTTAAATTTAGAATCTCCAGTTAAAAATTTCATCCCACATTCTTTAGCTAAAACATACCCTAAACAATCAGCATAACTTAATTTTTCTTTTTTATGCTTAAACTTAAAGTCCATTGCATCAATAGAATTTTTTAATTTTATAATATTCATTAAATCTATATCAAGATTCTTCATCCAATATTCAGCAGTTTGTTTATTGTAAGTTCTTAATAAAAAATAATAAATTTCAGCGATATGAATTGTGCTTGTAACAATTTGAACATCTTTAAATTTTTCATAATTTTTATTTCCCATAATAATTTCAATTATTGCATAACTATCAAAAAAGTATTTTAGTTCCATAATTCTTCATCAATTTCCTTCATTATCTTATCAACATCTATCTTTTTTAATTTATTTCGCTCAGAAAAGTTAATTAAATCTCCAACAGTTTTTCTTTTAGAACCAATTGAAATAGAAATCTCAATACCTTCTTTTAAATCCTGATTTTCAACCAAACTTTTAGGTAAAACGATTCCTAAAGAATTTCCCCATTTTTTTATTTTAGCATTTATCTGTTCCATAAATTAGACAGGTATAATTATTATTTAAATCTTTCTTTTAAATTAAAATTAATCTTTTAGAATTTATTTATATTCCATACATACTTTGCAACCCTAAAATATCTGGATTCTCTAAACTTCTTTTTTCAACATCCCCATAATTAGAATAACCATACATTGTAACGCTTGAACAACTATCAGTATAAATATCAGATAAACCAATAGAATGACCTAATTCATGAGTCATAATATTTTCTAAATCCATCAAAGAAGGATCAACAGTTGCATCGCCCCATTGATAATTATCATTCAATAACATATCAAATTCTACAATTTCTTTTCCAACTCGGGTATACCATACAGAAGTAACACCTATAACATTACCCTCGGGATAATTTCCAAAAACTATGGAATTTTTATAATCCTGAACACCATATTGAGAATTATAATCAACAACATAATTATTATTAAATAATTCTGATGAAGTCTGATTATCCCAATTTTCTGCAGAACTGCTGATAGTATTCACAACAAAATCATAAGATAAACCATCTTGATTCGTTGGGTTAATTATATAATTTACAGGTAAAGATTTCCATTTTACGCCCATTAACTTATAACAAGTATTTGTAGCCTTTGTAGGTTTTCCAGTACTATCAGGTTTTGCATAATGAATAAAATCTACTCTTTCTAAATCCCAATTTCCTCCATTTTCCCCAATAACTGGCGACTTCAAAGGGGCTATTGAATTTTCCTTTGCTCGATCATTAACTGGAATTATCATTGAAGCAGTAACGACAGATAAAACTAATATCGTTAGTAAAAAACTAAAAATTGCACCAAGTTTTGTTTTCATAAGATATCTTAATAAAATCCATTTAAATATCTTTTGATAAAAACAGGATAAACAATGTTTATAAGTAAAATTTTATTTAATAAAATATGAAACATATAATTTATTTTTCAAATAGTGCAGTTACAAGCGGGAAAGCACTTTCTGATGGAAATTTAATGAAAGCCGGAAGAATGGATATTGCAATTCACTCATTTATACAAGGAGTATTTTTGTCACACGGATTTAGAGATGATGTAAACTTCCACTTTATATTTTATGGTATGCCAGACCCACCAAAACATATAGAAATTAGAGTAACACCAGAACTCGAAATATCAAAAAAAGACGTCGGAAATCTTATCAAAAAGATATTATACAAATATAAAGCCGGAGAAAAAACAGAAGTTTTGCCTGGATGTTTCATAGAAAAAAAAAGTTTCTTGCGTGTAATAGAAGATTTACTTGACAAAGAGATTGAATGTTTTATCTTAGAAAAAGGGGGAGAATCTTTAAGGGAAGTAAAAATCCAAAAAGAGTGTGCATTCATTATCGGAGACCATGAAGGATTTCCAAGAAAAGAATTAAAACGATTAAAAAAATCTTTAACACCAATTTCAATTGGACCAAAAATGTATTTTGCTTCACAAGTTGTAGCAGTGGTAAATAATGAATTAGATAATCGAGGGATATAAAATTAAAACTCAAATAAAATTTTTTGGTTTTATGTGTAAAATGATAAAATTAAACAGTTTTTATTTAATTTCATTCAAATCCTTGAATACATGATAGATTAAATGACATATTGCAAACCAAGCAATAACAACTAAAAATGTCATATACCAGAAATTGTGATTAATTGTCACTTTTACAAAATTTTTAGCTTGGGTGGACAAATCTTTCATACCCTCATTTGATAATCTTCCCTTTAATGAATATTTATACTCAGTAATCCATTCATAATCCATAGAGGTTTCATCAATGTTTACTTCAAAACAGTTTTTACCAACTAAAGGGACGTCGTATAAAAGATTATTTATTTTAACTTTACTTAAAAATGTCCCATTAAGAGTATCTTCTTGATAAGTAGTCCCATTATTTACAAAGCAAACGTCCAATACGGGAATATTCAATATATCTCCCAATAAGTAAGATAATTTTATACGATAATCTTTTTCCAATGTTAGTTTAATATTAACATTCCCTTGATCCATTTCTTTATGAAATCCTTCATCAGCCCCAAAACTCCCCCCTGAACTAACTGCAATTGTAGAATATTGCCATTGTCCATTTATAACTAAAAACATGAATGCAAAAGGAATCACAAAAAAAACAATCATGTATATAAGTCGTCCAAAAATAACTTTCATTGGTAAAGCCTTTTTCCTGCCCTCAATTATTTGTTTTCTGATTGATAAGATAATCTTCTGAAAAAGATCATGTGTTTTTGACGAAAATTTATTCACCCGATTATAAAAAAATAGAATATCTCCAAGAATTACAATTATCATGATTATTGGCAAAAAAATTGCCACAATGAATGCTATAATTGTTTTATCTCTAATCAATCCAATTAATCCAATTAAAAAGAAATAGAATATGAAAAAAACATATACTCCTTTGGAGAGAATATAATGTTTATCAATTTTCTCTTCATTATCCACAATCCAATACTTGAAAAATTTCATTATAAATAAAAAGATTATCTTAAGATATAAATATTTGTCTAAAAACTGACAATACATTTTTTTCTTGATAGTCACTAGTCGCCCCAGAAAAAACTTAATTCCAAAAACTTCTCTAACCCTAAACATTAAACAGTCCCAAAAAATTTTGAATTATTTTTGAGATAAAATGCTATAATTTTATTTCGCCGTGTAGCGGCGCTACATAAGAAATCAAATTGTAGATTTTAGCCAAAAAGAAACAAAATTCACTTACAAAGTTTCAAAATAGAATCCACAATCAACTTAACAGTCTTATCATCAATATCATTTAAAGGATTTAATTCAACAAAATCAACAGACAATAATTTATCAGTATCGATTAAATCAACAATATTTGAAAACTCTTCCTTAGAAATACCTTCATTCACAGGAACAGAAACACCCGGAGCATCAAGAGGATCAACAAAATCAAGATCAAAACTAACATGATAACCACTCGTTTCATCATTAGCACGATTAATAGCTTGTGAAATATACTCCATTTTATTTTCTTTTAATTTTTCAGTAGAAATAACCATAACATCTGAATTTTTTAATAAAAAAATTTCATTTAAATCTAAATCCCTTGCACCCAATAATGAAATATTTTTTTCTTTAATTAAAGGCTTATCAACATCAAAATATTTCTTTAAAGAATTTCCGGCAATTGCACCTAAAACCATACCATGAATATTTCCGGTAAGAGTTGTAAATTCATCATTAAAATCACCATGAGCATCGAACCAAATTAATCCCGCATTTTTTTTCTTAGTTAATTCTTTAATATGCCCAAAAATAATACTATGATCTCCGCCAAGAATTATAGGAAAATTCGGTTTTTCCAAAAAATTTTCAGGCAATCTCGAATAATTCCTATAAACTCTTTGTATAGAAGTTAAATTTTTTAACTTTTCATTAGAATCTCCCAAAAAATTTTTTTCAGAAACAAAAAGATTACCTAAATCAACAAAATTAATATTATTTTTTTCTAATTCAGGAATTAAAAATTGTCTAATTTTATCAGGACCAAAATTACTGCCAGAAATATCAACACCAAGATTACTAGGAACCCCGATCAAAACAATCCGACGTTTCATAAAATAATCAAAAAATAGGCATTTATTATCTTTTTGGTGATAAAATTCATCTTTTACATCTTTCACATCTTTAACAAATTTAATAAAGCTAAATTCATTCTTCATAATAAGAAAATTAGCTAAAAAGATTAATATTTTTTATTAAAAAAAATCAAATGAAAAAATCAGTAAGAATTTATATTACAGGAACAGTACAAGGAATTTTTTTTCGAGCATTCATAAAAGAACAAGCTGAAAGATTAAACATTAAAGGATTTACACGAAATCTTGAAGATGGAAGAATTGAGATATTTATAGAGGGAGATGCAAATGATGTAAATAAAATGATTGACTTATGCCAAAAAGGACCAAAACACGCTCAAATAAGAAATATTGAAATAAAACCAGAAAAATATCAAGACTTCAAAAATTTCAAAATTTTACACTTTTAAATAAAATATTTCACCACTTAAAAAAACAAACTAAGATTTATATAATTCTTTAAATTTTTTAAACAATGATTTACACAAATTCTGATGGAGGAGCAAGAGGAAACCCCGGACCAGGAGCAATAGGAGTAATCGTTAGAGATGACGAAAAAATTTTAACAAAACATAGCTCAATAGTTGGAAACTACGTAACAAACAATATCGCCGAATATGAAGGATTAATCAAAGCATTAGAACTAGGGTCACAATTTACTCAAGATAAAATAACCTGTATATTAGATTCAGAATTAGTAGTCAAACAATTATTAGGAGAATATAAAGTAAAAAACCCAAAATTAATGGAATTATTTTTAAAAGTCCAAAAATTACAAGATAATTTCAAAATTGTAGAATATAAACATGTAAGCAGAGAAGACAAATACCAGCAACTAGCAGACGAATTATTAAACCAAGAATTTGACAATTCAGGGTATAAAAAGAATAAGTAAATATTTCCAAATCTACGAAATTATGCCCTGAAAACTCACAATTATAAATTATACTATTATCATAAAATCTAGCTTTAGTCCTTTCTTTTTTATCCTTTTCATAAGTATCAAAAATCAGGAATACTTTTCGAATATGTTAAAGATTGCTTCTTTTCAATTATGTAATAGATTATACCCAAAAATCAAATTTTGAATTATTTTTACATTTAGACAAGGCATTTTATTTCGAGGCTATAGCAGCGCTATGCGAGAAATGAAATAACGCAGTATAAATTAAAAAGAATCAAAATTTATATAAACATAAACTATTTTCAATATCACATGGGAAGAGAAGATCAAATAATTAATGAAAGATTAAAGAAACTCAAAGAATTGCAAGAACAAGGAATTGAAACTTACCCTTCAAAAGTTGATAAAACACAAACATGCCTTGAATGCTTAAATTCAAAGATTGGAACAACAATAAAAACAGCCGGAAGAGTAATGACAAAAAGAGATTTTGGTCAAATCGGATTCGCAAATTTAAAAGATGGAACTGGAGAAATTCAATTAGTTTTTCAAACAGGAGAAACAAAAGAAGAAGTCAAACAATTCATGAAAAAATATATTGACTCAGGAGATTTTATACAAGTTGACGGAAAAGTTTTCAAAACAAAAACAGACCAAATTTCAATTTTAGTAGAAGACATAAAACTCATA
>DATDUI010000075.1:0-2583 GCA_035290465.1 Candidatus Nanoarchaeia archaeon
TTACAGAATTCTTGTTTTGAAACTTCTTCAGCAATTTTAAAAACAACTGTTGTATCTAACTTTCCATATTGTTCTTCTAATTCAAGTATCCTTTTTGCTATTCCTGTCCCTTTCATTTGAGGATAAATTGTTGAAATTAAACCTACTACTTTTTCAGCCATTGTCATTGCTAATGGTATTTCTATTTCTAAAGAAGGGTCAAAACCTTTAGCCTTAGCTTTTTTTACTACATCGTATACTAAATCTACTTGTTTTTTTATATCTTGGAAATATTCTTCAGTTGTCATTTTTTTCTATACTTTCAAAATCTAAAATTTTAATTGCTCTTGTTTTTAAATTAAACATTGGAACTTTACAGTGATCAGGTTTATTTCCAAATTTTTCCTGATAAGGTGTCATAGATTCCCAGCAGGATGTTGAAATTATTAAAATATTATTATAATAACTAACTGCACTTTTGTGAGTATGACCTGCAAGAATTATATCCGGGATTTTCCTTAAAACTAAAGAATCTTTTTCTGTTGGAAAATACTGGTTTGATGCATGTGTTGGTGCAAGATGTCTTTGTTTTAGTAAATATTTTATAATTTCTTCGGGTGTATTCATTGCTTTTTTTATCATTAATTTTGGAACATTATTTGCATAATAAGTAAATGAAAAACCGTGATAAGCCAATACATCAAATCCTTGAAAACCTTCTCTGGAACCAATATTTACTGTTGAAGGATTTGTTGTAATTATCACATTTTCTATTTCATAAATCGGCCAAGCATATTTTTCATCAAGCATTGGCTGAGGTTCCATTAATCTTACACCGTCATGATTTCCCGGAGAAATAATTATTTTTATATCTTTACGAATTGTATTTAATATCTTTGCTAAATGAATAAATTGCTGTTCTAAATCCTGAATTTCTAAGTCATTTTCCTGATTTGGATAATTACCTACCCCTGTAACAAGATCTCCTACTAAAAAAAGATATTTAATTTTTTTTACTTCCGGAGTATTTTCAACTTTTCCATTGATGTAATCAATAAATTTAAGAAAATCTTTTTTTAAAAAAAGTTTGCTTCCAAAATGTAAATCTCCCAGAAAAAGAGCATATTCTTCAAAGTCTGCTCTTTTTCTTTCATTTAAATTTGCTTCCGGAAAAATAATTTCGCTTACAAAAAAAAGTTCTTTACTTCCAGAACCTTTTAAACCGATAATAGAATCTAAAGCTATATCTTCTGCTTTTTTATAAAGATCTTCTTTATCTTTATTAATTAAAATTGTTATTCTTCCGGTTAAATCTTCTATTTCTATTAACATATTTTTATTTTTTGTTATTTTTTTACTATAAACCATACCTATAATAGAAATATTCTGTTTCTTTCCTGAAATTTTATTAATTGAAACCAAATTATTTAATTCAGAATTATCCTGCAAAAAATTTTTCATTTCATTTAATCGACTTTTAAAAAAATTAACAAAATCTTTTACTTCGATAGATTTTGGCACTGTTTGTGTCATATTTGTCACTTTTATATTCATCTTTTCTTTTTTTTCAGTACAATCTAAAACTTTTTTAAAATCATTTTTTGATTCATTTTGAAAAAAAATACCTAAACTATTAATTAATGCCTCAAAATTTTTTTTGTCTTCTTTCGAAAGAGTCTGTGAATAATCTCTTAAAAAAATTTTATTATTTTCAAATAAACTTTTATTTATTACTTTTTGTTTTGTTAATAACTTTATTTTTTCTAAAAAGATTTTTAAATTTTCTATGTCATTTGATTCGTTAAGGGCATTTAAAATTTCTCTTTCTAATAAAATACCTTTTCCTAAACAAAATTTAATTATTTCCTGATTCATCTTTCAATTTCTCCATAATCTCATCCCAATTATCTACTTTAATAAGATTATTGTGATTTTCACAATTATTATTCCAGGGTTTATTTATCAAAAAAGTTTTAATTCCTTTTTTTGCACAACCCAATGCATTATATTGATTATCTTCTATAAAATAAGACAGGCCTAAAGATTCACAAATTTCAACTTTACTTTTTCCTTCATTAGAAGGATTATAATGATAATTCACAGAATAAATAATAGTATATTTTTTATTTTTTAAAAATTTTTCAAAAAATATTTCAGTTTTATCTTTAATTGAAAGGGGTCTTGCAGTAATAAAAAAAACTTCATAATTCTTGAAAAGAAAATTAATTTTATTTTTAAATTCTTCAATTAATTCAAGTTCATGAAATTTTTTACAATTAAACTCTTCTATTAAGATAAATTCTTTTTCTTTTGTTATTTTAAAACAATCTGAAAAATGATAAGAAGTACAATCTGAAAAATTTTTATTATCTTTAAATTTTTCATTATAAAATTTTAAAAAAGGTTTTATAAAATTTATAATAACATCATCTATATCTATTCCTATTTTGAGTTTATTTTTTTTATTCATCTTAATTTTAAATTAATATTTAAAGAATATAATAAAAATTAAGATTAGCAATAACTTATAGATTCTTCGATTATTTCTTTTGCTTTTTTTATAATATTTTTTGTAATTGCTAATTTAATTTCTCTCATTCTTCC
>DATDUI010000076.1:0-13343 GCA_035290465.1 Candidatus Nanoarchaeia archaeon
ATTCTGTGGAGATTGCAGAATAGGGTTAATTATTATGTTTTTAAGAGATATTTGAAATTTTTAGAGTACCAGTTTTACCCTGAAAAAATAAAGAGACTGATTAACCCGCCATAGTCCTTTATAAATATCGGAGATACTGAAATCACAATAAAATTTAAATAGTCCAAACATCTTAAAAATATTAGTTAAACAATTCTATTAAATTATCCAAAATATTTTTAAGGATAATAACACAACAATTAACATGATAACAAGAAAAGAATTAATAAATGAATATATTGAATTTTTTAAAGAAAAAGGACACCAAGAAATCCCTTCAGCTTCATTAGTTCCTGAAAATGACCCAACAGTTTTATTTACTACAGCAGGAATGCATCCTTTAGTCCCTTATTTACTTGGAGAAAAACATCCTCTAGGAAAACGTATTGTAGATGTTCAAAAATGCATAAGAACAGGGGATATTGAAGAAGTAGGCGATACAACCCATCATACATTCTTTGAAATGCTAGGCAATTGGTCAATGGGCGATTATTTTAAAAAAGAAGCAATTGAATGGAGTTTTGAATTTTTAACAAAAGTACTAAACATACCAATAGAAAGATTAGCAGTTTCAGTATTTGGAGGAGATAATAGAGAATCAAAAGTTCCAATTGATAATGAAGCAACCCAAATTTGGAAAAACATTGGAATTCCAAAAGAAAGAATTGCATTAATAAAAGGAGGTATTTATGAAAGTGAAAATAATTGGTGGGGACCAGCAGGAACAACAGGACCATGTGGACCCGACACTGAAATGTTTTATTGGAAATTAAATAACATTCCCGCTCCAAGAATATTTAACCCTGAAGATAACAATTGGGTAGAAATTTGGAATGACGTATTAATGCAATATAACAAAGATTCAAAAGGAAATTATAACAAAGCACAACAAAAAAATATTGACACAGGAATGGGAGTAGAAAGAACCGTTGCAATTTTAAACAAATTAGAAGATAATTATCTTACTTCAATGTGGAAACCAATAATAGAAGAAATTGAAAAACTTTCAAATAAAAAATATAAAAATTATCAAAAAGAAATGCGAATAATTGCAGACCATATTAAAGCATCAGTTTTCATCATCTCCGACGGAGTAACCCCATCTAATACATTAAGAGGATATGTTTTACGTAGATTAATACGTAGAGCAATAAGACTCTCAAAAAAAATTGGAATTGAAAAAAAACAAGATTTAATAACACCAATCGTAGAAAAAATAATCAACATTTATTCAGATACTTACCAAGAATTAAAAATTAATAAGCAAAAAATAATCGAAGAATTAAATAAAGAAGCAGAAAAATTTGAAAACACATTAGATAACGGATTAAAAGAATTTCAAAAAATGATTGACAAAGATAACCAAATAACAGCAAAAGATGCATTCCTTTTATTTCAAAGTTATGGTTTTCCAATTGAAATGACTTCTGAATTAGCAAATGAAAAAGGAGTTAAAATTGATATTGAAGGCTTTAACAATGAATTAAAAAAACATCAGGAATTATCAAAAACTCTCTCAGCAGGAACATTCAAATCAGGATTAGCAGATAACTCAATTGCAACAACTAAACTTCACACAGCAGCACATTTACTCTTAGCTGCAATAAGAATGGAATTGAAAAATGATTCAATAATGCAAAAAGGTTCAAATATAACCTCAGAAAGATTAAGACTGGATTTTAATTTTGATAGAAAATTAACAAAAGAAGAACTTGAAAGAATAGAAGATAGAGTTAATGCAGAAATTCAAAAATCATGTGAAGTTATCCGTGAAGAAATGAGTCCGGAAGAAGCGTTTAAACAAGGAGCTATTGGAGCCTTCGAACATAAATATGGTTCATGTATAACAGTTTATAGAATAGACGGATTCTCAAAAGAAATATGTGCAGGACCCCATGTTAAAAATACTTGTGAACTCGGTAAATTTAAAATTCAAAAAGAAGAAGCATCAAGTTCAGGAATAAGAAGAATTAAAGCGATATTAAAATGAAATATCAAAATATAAAAAATCAAAAAGAAGACAAACAAATATTAGGTTATTCTATAGCAAGTGCATTATCAGGAATTATGGACACAAGAGGAATGAAACTTTATCAAAAACCTTCATCAACGCCTCCAAAAATATCTAAAATAGAATTAAAATTATTTGAAGAAGCATTAAGAATAGCAGCTAAAAAATAAAGATAAAAACTATTTCTTTTTATTCAACACATCAAAAGGATTACAACCAATTTCCCATAATAATTGAGTCATTTTATCTCTAGAATCATAATTAATCTTTCCATTCATACCAGCATAACCAGTAAAATTTTTTAGATAATTTAAAGATTATAACGTTCCTCAATATGATATTTTTCATTAAGTTTATTTAACTTAAACTCTTCCCAACGATTAATTCTTCCATCCTTGAAACTCTCTCGAATTTTAGCAAAATATTTACTATCAGAATATTCATAAAGATTATAACCTAAAGAATTGCCTTCAGAAATAAAAAGAATTTGAGGTTGAGATAAAAGTTTTATACCCCCAAAATATTCAATTTCTTCATCAGTAATAATCGACGAACCCCCGGTCTCAATAAAGCAATAACCAGTATTTTTAACAGAATATTTATCCGGACATTTCACACCAACAGCTTCATGATTTTCTAAAAGGTAATAAAAAATAACTGTTTCATATCCTAATTCCTTCAACAAAAATGCAAGTAATGCAGACTTTTCCCCACAAATACCTTCTTGATCATATAACACTTCATAAGAATACCGAGAATATTCTAAGGTATAAGAACCAAAACGGGTTGTCTTATTTGAAAAACCAAACGGAATTTTTTGAACTAAACTAACAGCAATCCTAAATTGGTCATCTTTATCATTAGTAATATTTTGAATTTTAGCAACCAAAGGCAAAAGTAATTTTCTTTGTTCAGCTTCATTAATATTAAGCATTTTAAATTCTTCTCTTAAAGGACGATCATCACCCTTGTAAAATAAACTTCTGGGCAATTCAAATAAATAATCAGCCATTTCATCATAAACTAAAAAATCAATAAAACCATCTTCACCCCTTAAAGTATAATTTAATCTAATCAATTTTGATCCAAGGAGGGTATCATATTCACAATGATTTTCAACAACAATAAAATCCTCCGGACAACCGCAATAATTAGCTTCAGTAACTAAAGTCCCTTCATAACAATAAAAAGGTTTAATATTTGAACAAGATTCATAAGGAGTTTCATCACCGCAAGTAAATAATTTGACATAAACCTCCTGTTTAATCGAAGGATAAGTAACTAACACCAAACTAATTAAAACAGCAAAGACTAAAATGATTGCACCCCTAAATATCATAAAAATAATGAAGTAAAAATATTATAAAAAGCTATCCCTAAATGCCGGAAAGAATATTTTTTAATTTTCTTTTGTTTAAACACTACAAATTCAGAAGAACAACAATATTTATATAACAATAATAAAAGATTCAATTATGCAAAAATATCAGGAACAAATAATACAGATAAATAAAGAAAGACTTACACAGGTATGCCTTAAATCATATCAGGCATTTATAAATAAAGAAAAAATTTTCAAAACAAAAAGGGAAGAGGTTTTACCTCAATTTAATCTTCCGAAAGATTTAGAAAAAAATCCAAAAGAAACAGCTAACTATTTATTTATTTTAGCGTTAATGGAAAGAAAATCTTTAACCAGAATTAATATTAGAAACGGCAGGAAAACATGGGAAGATCCGCAAACAAAATGGATATTTACTCCTGAAAAATCTGTTAAAAATTTAGAGAAAGTAACTCAAATTTGTCAGGAAAATCTACAATATATGCTAAACGATTTTCCAAAAAATTATGTAAAAAATATGCAATTATTATTAGAAAAATATAACGGAGATTCAAGGAATATCATTCATAAACAAAGCATAGAACAAGCAAGAAAAAATTTAATGGAATTTTACGGAATTGGAACAGGTATTGCTAATTTATTCATTAACTATCTAACAGATATTAATTTAATATGCACATTAAATCCATTAGAAGCAAGGGTAAAAGTTGACGTACATAAGGCAAGGATACCCATTAATACTAACTGTATTACCGGACAAGACGAATACAGAAGAGACATAATAACAAAACCATTAGAAGAGATGTATTTACAAATTTGCAAAGAACAAAAACTAAATGCACAAATATTAGATACTGCCCCATGGATTATAGGATCAGAAATTTGCACAAAAAGAAATTATAATAGATGTCTGCAAGATTGCCCAATAGAAAAATTATGTATTTCATGTGTGAAAGAAAATGACAAGACTGGAAAAATAATAGTTAATGAATTAAAAAGAGATGGTAAAACATATAGAGTTGAAACAAGAAAACATGCAAGACAACTACAATTATTTAAATTTTAATCTAAAGAATATTAGCATAAGGTAAATAATTAATAATTTCACATTCTTTAAATAAATTTATTTGTCTTAAACTTCCCCTATTTGCACCTCTCCACCAAAGTAAAGAATCAACTAAAGCTAAATTAACTTTCTTATTATCTAACAAAAATCTTTCATCATAAGAAAAAAAATTTTTAGCATCTTCTTCAATTCTAATATAATCTTTATTATTAGGAGTTTTTCTAACTTTTTGATTACCACTCAATCTAGGTTTAGAAATAAAATAACTTTCATTTATACTTAAACCGAAACAACTTAAATTTTTCATAACATGTACATCAAGAGCCAATAAATTAGTACCCCCAAGACAAATATGCCAAAAAGAAAAAGTTTTATTGCTAACCCATTTAACATTCTTACAATACTCCGCTCTTATAACTGAATCCGCATTAAGAATATCCTCATACCATAAACCATTTTGTTTTTCAAAATAATCTAAAGGAGCATCAAATCTGTCTTGATGATGAAATCTCCATCCATTTTCCTTAGCAATTTTATTTACTAATTTTTTATCATTTAAAACATCTAAAGAAGCATATTTTTTTAGAGCATTAAAATCATCAGGATAAGATTTTTGTCTTAAATCATAAATAAACTTACTTGCAGGTTCCCAAGCCCAAGCCTGACTAGCAATACAAAAAAGTAAAGACTCCAAAGCCCCTTCACTGGTTAAAGGTTTAACTACATGTGCATTTAAAACATTTTTTGCTTTTTCAATTTCCCAATCAGATATCTCTTCAATCATATTCAAAAATGAGGATTTTTTTCATCCCAAGATTTAAATTCAAAATCATCATAACCTAAAACTTTTTTCATTTCTTCTTCATTATCTTTAAAACTTTCCCTATACCTTTGTGCAATATCTAATAAATAAGGAGAATGTTTTGATTTAGAAGTTCTTTTTTTAATCATATGATTCAAAACAGAAATAATATCACTTCTTTTCAAATTAGTCTGAGGATTTTTTCTAAATCTTCTTTTAATTTTTTTACCATCGATTTTACTGATTTTATATTCTGGTTTAGTATGCATTTTGCATAATTCACAATACCATTCAACATTTGAACTACTTTTCGATCTTATACCACATCCATCTTGAAAATATCTATCCATATATTTTTCCTTATCCGGAAACACTTTTTCAACTTCAAGCTTATTTTCTAATAAATCATAAAGCATTAATTCAAGGGGTAAAACATATTTTTCTGAAAATTCAACTCTTTCTCTTTCATTAAATAAATCATACCAATCAATAATTTCATCAATCATAAAAATTTAATAAAAAATTAGTTTAAAAGGATTATCACATTCCAGATGAAAAGAAAATTATGAAAACATACTTAATCTAAAACTTAATAAATTAATTTATTTTATTTTCTAAAAGAGGCAAAAATGTCAAAACAATTTTTTAAAAAGATCCCCAAACTTCCGTTATCAGCATTAATATTTTATGTAAGCATTGTAATTTTATGGAAGTTTAAATATATCCCCAGTCCAAGTAATATTCTTTTACTTTTAGAAAATCTTTATATCTCTTATGGTTTGATTGGACTTTTCATCGCCTCATTTTTAGAAGGAATTGTTTATTTTGGGTTGTATTTTCCTGGTTCTTTTGTTGTTGCTCTTGCGGTCATTCTTTCTAATGGAACTTTCAAATCGCTTTTTTCAATTAGTTTAATCGTAGCAATTGCATTAACCATAACTTCTTTAATCAATTATACTTTGGGTAAAAAAATACTGGCTAATAGATTAAATCGAAAATTGTTAGCAGAACAAAAAACAATATTTTCTAAAGACTTTTTAGTTTCCATGCTCCACCCGAATATTCTTGCTTTTTATTTTTTCAATTCAGGGATAAAAAAACAAAATTTATTGAAAGTTCTTTTAGTCCCTTTAATCATGATTCCATATGGCCTTGCATTAGGTTATCTTTTTTACTCAATAAAAGACCCGTTAAGAACAGCAATTGAAAGCCCTTACATTATGGTTTCAATTATTTTATTTTGGATCTTGCTTACTTTCCTTTTAGAAAACATCAATAAGAAACACATCTTTTCTCCATAAATTTAAACACATTTACACAGTTTAAATTCAGCATAAAAAGATATTTTTCGAGTTGAAGGAACATTAAAAAACTTGTTTTTTCTTGTTATTATATGGTTGTTGAAGAAGTTGCAAATTTATCTACAGATGTTTTACTTGAATTAGGTAAGATTGGATTATGGTTGCAAACTTTGGGTGTTATTATTTTATTTTGGTTGATTGTTCAAATAATCACTTTAATTATGAATCGTAAAAAAAGAAAAACTATTGATTCAATGAAAGAAGATTTAATTCGAATTGAAAAAAAATTAGATAAATTATGTAGAAAAAAATAATTTTAGAGATTTATTTCTCTTGTATAATCTTAGGCTTGTTGACTCTTTCTTGTTTTTTTATTGTTACTAAAAGTCCTGCCATTTGGTTTCTTATTTTTTTACTTGGCATTGTATCACTTAATATTTTTTTATTATCATTAAAATTTTCAGTAAATCCTATACCTTCTTCTATAAATTTTTTAGCAGTTCTTCTAATTAATTTAGATTTTATCTTTCCCATGTTCTATTCTTTATTTCTTATTATTTAAAGCTTTTGGATAAAAAAATTATTCAATTTTTTCAATATTTTCCAGATGTTTTATTGCTTCAATGAAATTTATTAATTTTTTTGTTGGTTCTCCCTTGCTTAATATAGTAAAATTAAGGTTTAATTCCTGACTTTTTTTGTATGCTTTTGTTATCTCTTCTTCTCCGATTCTTTTTTTGCTATATGCTATTAATAAGAATTCAGCATTTTCTTTTTTGACTTTCAAGATTAAATCGTCTTTACTAAACCCTTCAATTCCTGTGATTTCTATTTGTTTTTTTAATAAATATTCTTTTATTACATCGAAGAATTTTTCATTTGGTTTATTTGCTTGATTTCTTTTTTTTGGAGTACTGTTTTTTTGTGGTCTTTTTTTAATTGGTTTTTCTTTTATTTTTATTTCAGATTTTTCAGGATTTTTTTCTTTTGTTTTTTCTAAATGTTGTGGTTCTTTTTCAATTATTTCTTGTTCTTTTTGAGATTCATTTTCATTAATAACTAATTTTGTTTGTGGTATAATCTCTTCTTTTTCCTCTTTAAGTTCTAATATTGGTGCTGTAAGATATCTCCAAAAAATTTCTTCTTTATTTTGGAATGGAATTGCAAAATCTTTAATTGCTCTTAATGCAACTCTTATTGCTGGAAGCTGTTCTGAATCGTTTAGAATTTTTTTTTCTTTTAATAGAATAAAAGCATCTTTTTCCTTGCTTTTAAGATTATTTGAATATCTCTCTAATTGTGGTTCTTGTCCGGATAGATAATAAATAGGGGAACTTCCGACTCTTAAATGACTGATTTTGATTCTTTTTTCGGATAAAAGTTCAGAAAGAAATGCTGAGGCAAAAAGCATACTTAGACCTGTCCCTTTAGCAATATGAATCGGTAAACTTGGTCCTTTATTTTGAATGATTGATATGATGTTTTGTTTTAGTTGAGTTGTATCTTGGGTTGCCATTAATTTAAAAAGATAAAGGTTGGTTATAAGTTTTTTGATGAAAAGATATAAAAAATCTCTTTATGTACTCTTATTATGACAAACGCGACATTTTATTATAATGTTCCAACTCCAAATCAAGAAAGAAGTTTTTTACAAAAAGTTTTTCAATGTGATGAAAAAAGATTAATTGAAAATATTAATAGTCTTGTTTCAAAATTAGGCACTGCAAAAAAAGAATTATCTAATGATTCACGATGGGGAGTTCATTGTTTAGAATTAAATTTTCCAATTTTTTCATTTAATATTGATTCAAAAAGTAATTTATATCTTGCTTCTGAAAAATTATTTGAAATAACTGCCCCCATTTTTCCTTATTTAGTTAATTCGAATAAAGAAGGATATGATATTCTTGAAAGATTCTTAAAAAATAATTATGCCGGAAAACTTAAAAAACAATTTTTAGTTCCTGGTAAAAAAATAATTCTTCCGAAAGCTTAAAGTTTTATTTGTCAGCAGTTGCATAAACTTTATAAATCGATAATTTATACTTTTTATATGACAATAAAAAAAACACTTGGAGTAATTGCATTAGCTTCAACAATCGGGTTAGTTGGATGTTCAAATAATCAAGAATATAATTTTAAGGGAAAAATCGGCGAAGATCAAGTCTATTTCTATGAAAAAAATCTTGGAAATACGAATATTCTTGAAGTTGTAAAAACAGATGGAAGTATTGTAAAATTTGTTGATGATGCAAATAACGATTTAAAAATTGAATATGTTCAAATAACAACTGGAAAGAATCAAACAAGCTATTATGCTTCTTCTAAAAATCCTATTGTAGCAGGAATTGCCCAAAAAGCACAAGAAGAATTTGATTCTTATTTAACAAAAATAATTGAGATTCAGACAGCTCCACTATATAAAGAATAATTCTTCCTCAATCTTTATAAATCGATAATTTATACTTTTTATATGATTCTTCGAGGGTTTAATTTGAACGTCAGAGAGTATTAACTTTAAAGTGGTGACACAACGAAAGATTTATAAACAAGTAAACTATTTATTTATATGACAATAAAAAAAACACTTGGAGCAATTGCATTAGCTTCAACAATCGGGTTAGTTGGATGTGCACCTATTCCAGATGAAAAATTTATCCCTGAATATATTTATGGTGTAGTAACTAAAGAAGGAGGATCAATTGTTGATTCTGTAAACTCTAAAGATTATAATTGTAGAGATCCTACTTATGCAATCCAATTTAAAGCAGATGATGGTAAATTATATACTTTTCAAATTTTTGGAGGTCGATTAGATGCTTTAAATTTAGCAATTAATAAAGGAACAAAAATAAGAATGAAAAAAAATAACTTTAATCATAATCTTCATAGTTTAGTTGGAGAAATCTCCGATCGTCATGTACAAATCCTTGAATCTGAATAAAATAATCTAAACTTTATAAACAAATAATTTATACTTTTTATATGACAATAAAAAAAACACTTGGAATATTGGCAGGAGCAACTTTATGTCTATTTGGATCTTTCTATAATTCAGAAACTTTTAATAGAAAAATAGGTGAAGAGCAAGTCCGATTCTATGAAGACTTTTTTGGAAAACATACTCTTGAAGTTATAATCAAAGATGGAAGTGAAAAAAAATATTATGATTTCAACAATGACTCAAAAATAGATTCTGTTAAAACAGTTATTAATGGTAAGACCGCTAATTATCATACTAGGGGGTATAATTACTATTTGGATAAAATTGGAAAATCAGAGAAGATAGTAGATTATTATGTTAGTACTAATAAGCAAATTGTATCTAATATGATTAATACTTCACAAATAGAATATGACAATTATTTAAGACAAATAACAAATATCAAGGTAATCAATAAAGAATAAATATTTTATTTTAATGAATCTAAGGTTTTACCCATTTAACTTCATAATAAGTTATTGAACCTTCTTCATCTAAAATTGCTAAAAGCAAATTTTTCTTTGTTGAATGTGCAACTCTATTTTTTGCAGAAAATTCGTGCCATGTTAATTTATTTGATTCATGGTCTGTAAAAACAATCCACTTTGCATGTTCTTTACCGGGTTTTGTTCCTTTTTCGTAAATTCTAAATTCTGCCCCGAATTTTAAGGCTGTTTTTACTGTATATCCTTTATCTCTTAAATCTTTAAAGACAAGATATTTAATATGTATTTTTTTATCGATTTTTTTTAATTTTTCCATCAATCCCTCAAAATTAAGAATCTTTTTTCCGAAATAAATTTCAATCTTATTTCTTTCTGTTAAATAAAGTGCTTCAGGTAATGAATATTGAATTTTATTTTGAACGAGTTCTCCAAATCGACTTTTATTATAGAGTGCATATGCTTCTGAATCATTAGTTGAAATTATTTCTCCTGTGATGTATGTTTTTATTTTTTCCATTCTATAGAGATGTAAAGGTAATATTTAAAAGTTATTGAGAGGTTTAAATGTATGAATTGTATAATTGTGCATGGTAGTAATGATTGTAAGGAAGAAGCAAAAGAATTGCCATTAGAAAATGAAAGACATTGGATGCCTTGGATCAAAAAAGAATTAGAAAAAAGAAGGATAAAAGTTTCAAATGAATTGTATCCTAAAGATTGGTTGCCGGATTATAAAGAATGGAAAAATGTTTTTGAAAAGAATAAAATTAATGAAGAAACGGTTTTAATTGGACATAGTTCGGGTGGAGGGTTTTTAGTTAGATGGCTTAGTGAAACACAAAAGAAAGTTAAGAAATTGATTTTAGTTGCTCCTGCTATTTTTCATTCTGGATGGGGGAAATCTCTTGAGGGTTTATTAAAATTTGATATCAATCCTAACATTAAAAATAATGTGAGAGAAATTATTCTTTTTGTTTCTTTAGATGATGAAAAAAATATTCTAAAATCTGTTGAGATTTTTTCTAAAGCTTTAGATATTAAACCTATTATTTTTGACAATTATGGGCATTTTACTGAATCAGAAATGAGAACAAAAGAATTTCCTGAGCTTTTAGCGAAAATTCTTTCTTAGTAATATTTAAAAGTTATTGAGAGGTTTATTATCTATGGTTTATGATTTTGTAGAAATTGAAAAAAAATGGCAGGGGATTGCTGAGAAAAAAGATTTGTTTAAATCTGAAATCAAAAGCAAGAAAAAAAAGTTTTATTGTTTAGAAATGTTTCCTTATCCTTCTGGCGAGGGTTTGCATATGGGGCATGCTTTGAATTATTTTGTAGGTGATATTCTTGCTCGTTTTAAGCGAATGAATAATTTTAATGTAATGTATCCAATGGGTTATGATGCTTTTGGACTACCTGCCGAAAATGCTGCAATAAAAGCAAAAACTCATCCTCGGGAATATACCTCTAAAGCAATGAAGAATTTTGTTAAACAGCAAAAAATGATGGGAATTAGTTATGATTGGTCTAAATCTTTTGCGACATGCAACCCTGAATATTATCATTGGAATCAATATTTCTTTTTGAAATTCTTAGAAAAAGGTTTGATTTATCGAAAAAAAGCTCCTGTTAATTGGTGCAATAAATGTGATACTGTTTTAGCCAACGAACAAGTTCATGACGGTAAATGCTGGAGGCATGAAGATACTAATGTCGAGATTAAACATTTAGAACAATGGTTTATTAAAACCACTGATTATGCTGAAGAACTTTTAGAGAGGGTTGATAAATTGAATTGGCCGGAAAGAATTAAAATTATGCAAAAAAATTGGATTGGCAGAAGTGAAGGTACTGAAATTTTATTTGAGATTAATAACGAAAAATGGCCAATTTTTACAACAAGACCTGACACAATTTATGGTGTAACTTTTATGGTTATTTCTGCTCAGCATTCAAGATTAGATGAATTAGTAACTGATGAACAAAAAAAGAAAGTTGAAAAATTTTTGAAAGAATTAAAATCTGTTAGTGGAAAGGATTTAGAAAAAATGGATAAAGAGGGTATTTTTACCGGTAGTTATGCGATTAATCCTATTAATAAAGAAAAAATTCCAATTTATGCAGGAAATTTTGTTGTTGCTGATTATGCTTCCGGGATGGTTATGGCTGTTCCTGCTCATGACCAGAGAGATTTTGATTTTGCATTAAAATATGAAATTAAAATGAAACCTGTTATTCAACCTGTTAATTTTGAGATTGATAATATTCGATTAGAAAAAGCATACAAGTTTCCAGGGACTTTGATTAATTCAGGGGAATTTAATGGTTTAGATAATGAAGATGCAAAAGAAAAAATTACTGATTTTCTTATTAAGAAAAAAATTGGAAAGAAAATTGTGCAATATAAATTAAGAGATTGGTTAGTTTCTCGTCAAAGATATTGGGGGACTCCTATTCCGGTTATTTATTGTGATGATTGTGGCATTGTTCCGGTTTCTGAAAAAAATTTACCGATTAAATTACCTGAAGATGTAAAGTTTGGCAAAGGTAATCCTCTTTTAAGTAATGAAAAATTTGTTAATGTTAAGTGCCCTAAATGTGGGGGCAAGGCAAAAAGAGAGACTGATACAATGGATACTTTTTTTGATTCTAGTTGGTATTATTTAAGATATCTTGATAATGAAAATAGCAAAGAACCATTTGCAAAAAAGAAAGTTGATTATTGGATGCCTGTGGATCAATATATTGGTGGAGCTGAACATGCTTGCATGCATTTAATTTATGCTAGATTTTTTACAAAAGCTTTGAGAGATTTAGGATATGTTAATTTTGATGAACCGTTTACAAGTTTATTTAATCAAGGAATGTTACATGCTAATGATGGAAGAAAAATGTCTAAATCTTTGGGCAATGTTATTAATCCTTTAGATATCATCGAAAAATATGGGTCTGATACGTTAAGGCTTTCTTTGATGTCGTTTGCTACTCCTGATAAGGATACTAATTGGGATGAAAAAGTTTTGATTGGTAGTTTTAAATTTGTAAATAAAATTCATGATAAATTCCAAGAGATTAAAATTGGCAAGTCTGATAAAAAGATTGAGAATAAGTTGAACAAAGCAATTAAGGAAGTTACTCATCAAATTGAGAGTTTTAAGTATAATTTAGCAATTATTAAGTTGAGAGATTTGTTTGATTCTTTGAAAGAAGAAGAAAGTAAGGAAGTTTTGATTAAAAGTTTGAAGTTGTTGCATCCTTTTTGTCCACATTTGTCTTGTGAATTGTGGGAGAAAATTGGTGAAAAGGGTTATGTTGGTTTAATGGAATGGCCAAAAGTTGAAGAGTCAAAAATT
>DATDUI010000077.1:0-4970 GCA_035290465.1 Candidatus Nanoarchaeia archaeon
TCAAGAATGACTCTTCAACAGGCAATCAACGGGGAAAAATTTTTAACTTCTTTGCCTGGAACTATTGTGGATATTGTTCCACGAGATAATGGTCATACTGCAAAAGATATCTGGGTTTCAGTTAATGGTGTTGAAAGAACTCTTGAAGATTCATTAAAAATGAATAAGGGTCTTTGCGGGAGTTCTGCTGTAGCTTATTCCGGAAAAAAAGATCCTGGGCATTTAGCTTCTGAGATTAAAATTACCATGGATGATAATGAGATGACTCTCCAAAATGCTATTAATGTTGGGAAATTTTGTGCAAAATGGACTCCGAGTGCATGGGGTGGTTGTTCAGCTTCTTGTGGAGGGGGAACTCAAACTCGTACAGTTAGTTGTACCAGAGGAGATGGCACTCCATTAAATGAAATTTATTGCACAGATTCTAAACCTGCTTTAAGTCAAAGTTGTAATACTCAAGCCTGTTGTGTTCCAACATCAAATACCTATACTAACTCAAATAAAGCAATAGATTGTAATGCAGTATGTGCTTCACATGGGCAATCCTGTTTTAGTGGAAGTACAGATTTAGTATGTGAAAATGGATATTATTCTTGGAGTGGAGTTGGAGGATGCGATGTTGCAAGACCGGGACAAGCATTCCATATAAGATATTGTGATATAACTTCTTGGTCAGCTACATGTAATTGTGGAACTACATGCTAAAATCAATTTAAAACCAAAAGCCTTAAAAATTAGTTTTTCTAATAATTAATCAGAAGAAAAATATTTACAGGATTAAATATTAATTAATTTAAGTTATCACATTCACATTTACACTCAATATAAATTGAGAAAAGACGAATAGCAGATAGAATATAGAGTTATGTAAAATATTTTTCTTTAGAAATTTTTCATATGAAAAATTTTATTAATTAAATTTGGAGAAAACTAGAAAAAATGGCAAAAGTAAGTCCGGTATCAATAAAATATATGATACATGCAAATTTTGTAGCTGAAGGTGCTTTAGAAAAACCTGATGTAATCGGAGCTATTTTTGGTCAAACTGAAGGTCTTCTTGGTGCAGATCTTGAAATGAGAGAATTGCAAAAAGAAGGAAAAATTGGAAGAATTGAAGTTGATTTAGAGAGAAATGATAAAAGAACTCTGGGTAAAATCAAGGTTCCAACAGCTTTAGACCAATCAGAAACAACTTTAATTGCTGCAGCGATTGAAACTATTGAAAGAATAGGCCCAAGCGATGCTCAAATAGAAGTTGAGAGAATTGAAGATGTTAGGGGTAGCAAAAGGGATTATATCTTAGAAAGAGCTAAAAAATTGATGACTGAAATTCAAGGTAGTACTGACTCAAGAAGTATTTCTAACGAGATTAAGGAATCTGCAAAAATTGCAAATATCCAAGAATATGGTGACGAAAAACTTCCTTGCGGAGATTTAACAGATAGGGAACTAATTGTTGTTGAAGGCAGAGCAGATGTTGTTAATTTACTTAGAAATGGAATTAATAATGTAATTGCTATGAATGGTACTAAACTTCCTGAAGGTGTTAGGGAGTTAAGTAAAAACAAGATTGTTACTTTATTTGTTGATGGGGACCGTGGAGGACAATTAATTATCCAAAACGTTACTGAGAATGCAAGAGTTCAGTATATTGCAATTGCACCAGATGGTAAAGAAGTTGAAGAATTAGCTGGTAAAGAAATTCTAATGAATCTTAGAAAGAGAGTTCCTGTTGAGGAATATTTGTCTAGAAACAGAATTTCAAGAAGGTCTTTTAATGAAGAACCAGTTAAAAAAGAAATTTCTGAGAATAAAGCAGTTAATTTAAGTGAAGAAAATAAGTTAAAACTTAAAAAACTTTCACAAGATAACGAAGGATCTGGCAAAGCTTTATTTTTAAATAGCGATTTAGATATTACCGATGAAGTTTCAGTTAGAAGTTTAGGCAATGCACTTAGAAGAAACAATGAGAAACCTTCAATTATGATTATTGATGGCACTGTTACAGGTTCTATCATAAAATCTGCTGAAGAAGTGAATTGTCAAGTCATTGCTGCAAAGAATTTTGCAACAACTGATACAAAGATTAAACTTCTTAGTTTATAGAGATTTTTATAATTTTTAAAAAGAACCCGCAAGGGTTCTTTTTTATTTTTTTTATTTCCAACAAAACTTTGTTTCTAACGTGAGCGTATGCGAGCTAAGTTTTGTGACGCCAAAATTCTTGAAAAAAATTTTTAGTGTTTTTTTTATTTTTTTAAAATAAATTTACTTAGTGTATTTAATCTAAGTGAAAAAAATCTAAAGCCTTATACCAAATGTCTCGTACAAAATTGCTCTTGGCTCCTTAATAAATTGATAACGTAATCCATTATAATCCCCATTATGATCCTCATCACAATCTCCCTTGAAAATATGATACAATTCATGTCTTACAACACTTCTCTTTGCCAAAAATCCCCCAATATGAAGTCCATATGAACCATCATATCTTTTTCCAGAGCATCCTTCTAATTTATCATGCAAAGTAGAGATAATTGATTTATCTATCCCTAATCTTTTTGCTTCCTCATCAACAATTGAAACCAATTCTTTTTGGGTTCTTATTTTTTGAGAGAAGGTAGCACTCACTACTGTTAAACCTAATAAAGTTGCTAAATATGTAATATATGTCCCACCACCTATCGCTAACCATTTCATTCCTTCAGTTGCATATTCAAATATATCATTGGGATTCATAAAAATATAATTTATCCATGATTTATAAATATTATCTCTTGTAACTACTCAATAATAGTTTCATATTAATCGAAGATTTATCCTGAAATAATCATATAAATATTAAAAGACAGAATTAAATTCTATTTGTATGAACATTAAATTTGGACCTGTTGGAATTGGCAAATTAAAAGATATAGAAAAAACTTTCAAAGAGTATTCTGAATTAGGATTTAGATGTGCAGAGATACCGTTTACTTATGGGGTATATATTAAAGAAAAAGAAGTCGCAGAAAAAATAAAACATTTAGCTGAAAAGTATAATCTTGAATTATCTATTCATGCTCCATATTGGATTAATCTTAACTCTGAAGATTGGGAAAAGATTGAAGCAAGCAAAGAAAGAATTATTGAATCATGCAAAGTAGGTGAATGGCTTGGTGCAAAGGTTGTTGTTTTTCATGCAGGCTTTTTTGGAAAAATAAATCGTGAAGAGACATATAATAATATTAAAAATAGGATTAATGAAATTAAGGAGATTATTAATAATAGGAATAAATGGAAAATAAAACTTGCTCCTGAAACAATGGGTAAAATCAATGTTTTTGGAAGTGTTGAAGAAATATCCCTATTAGTTAAAGAAACTAATTGTAGTTTTTGTCTTGATTTTGCACATATATTAGCCAGAGATAAAAAAATAGACATGAAAAAGATTGAAAAGCTATTTCCGGAAAAAGAGTGGCATGCTCATTACTCTGGGATAGAATATGGTGAAAAAGGCGAAAAGAGACATATTCCCACAGAGGACTCTTATTGGGAAGGATTGTTTGATAAACTCCCAAAAGAAAAAAAGATTAGATTAATTTGTGAAGCTCCGGAACCTGTTAAGGACGCTGTTAATGGCTTGCAAATTTATCTTTCAAGATAAAATGGTTTAGCATTCACTTAATGGCAAAACACTCAGTAAAATATGTATTAATTCTAAAATTAAGAAAAAGTGTTGTTACCATAAAGTTTATAAATAATGTTTATGGTGTATAATAAACAGAAAAACAAGGTTTTTTCTGTATTAATTAAAAAAAATGGAAATTAAAATGGATATGAAAAACCTTATGGTTTTTTTCCTTATGATTGCAAGCATGTTTCTAGTAGTAAGTACTGTCAGTGCTACTGAATTAGTTAATGGTACTTCTGTTAGAGTTAACGGCTTGTATGATAATGGTAACTCAGATGTTAACCCAATCAGCGTAATTGCTGGTGAAGCTTTATCTGTTAAGATTAACTTCGAAGCTCTTGAAGACGCTTCTGATGTTCGAGTTAAAATCGAACTTCAAGGTGAAAAACAAGATGTTGAAGTTAGATCTGCTGTTTTCGATATTGAAGACGGAAGCAAATACAGTAAAACATTAACATTAAAAGTACCATATGAACTTAGAGATTCTGTTAGTGAAGACATGACTCTTAATATCAAAGTTTGGAACGGAGATTTTGAGACTGAATTAAATGAAATCACTATTAGAGTTCAAAGACCATCATACAACGTTGATGTTATGTCAATCGATGTTTCACAAACTGCTGAAGTTGGAAAAATACTTCCAATTGATGTTGTTATTAAAAACATTGGTTATAACGATTTAGAAGACATGTATGTGACTGCAAGAATTCCAGCTTTAGGTATTGAAAGAACATCTTACCTTGGTGATTTAACACCAATTGAATGTTCTGATACTGATGAAGAACACGGCTTATGTGATGACTACAGAGATGTAGAAGTTACTACAGGTACATTCTACTTGAGTATCCCATTCGATGCAAAAACTGGTATTTATACACTTGAAGTTGAAGCAAAAAACGCTGACTTAACAATGAATGAAGTTACACAAATCCTTATTGAAAATGATTTTTCAGCTGGAAATGTTATAACTACTAGTTTAAGTAAGAATGTTGCTGTAAACGAAGATGCTGAATATAGCTTAATTATTGTGAACCCTACTGATAAAGTAGTTGTTTACAGAGTTGTAGCAGAATCTAGTGCTGACATTTCAACAAGTGTTAGTGAAAGTGTTGTTGCTGTGCCTGCTGGTTCAAGCAGAACAGTTACAGTAGTTGCAAATGCAGACGAAAGCGGAGAATATAACTTTGATGTTAATGTTTTCGCTGGAGAAAAACTTGTTAATACTGCTGCTTTTAGCTTAAATGCTGAAGGCACTAACTTAGGAAATCCAATTGTTATTGCGACAGTTATCTTAGCA
>DATDUI010000078.1:0-3048 GCA_035290465.1 Candidatus Nanoarchaeia archaeon
CTGAGCAATCATTTTATACACAAAAACTTTTTTATCCTGACCAATTCTGTGAGCTCTATCCATCGCCTGCATTTCAACAGCCGGATTCCACCAAGGGTCCACAATAAAAACATAATCTGCACTTGTCAAATTTAACCCTAATCCTCCAGCTTTAATACTTATCAGGAAAGGCAAAGCTTTTTCACTTTCTTGGAATTTTGAAACTACCTTTTCACGATTAGGAGTTTGACCATCTAAATAAGAATATTTGATGCCTTTACTTTCTAAATCTTCTTTAATAATTGAAAGCATTTTTACAAATGAAGAAAAAACCAAAACTTTATGGCCTTCTTCAAGAATCTTTTCAATTTCTATCATCAATAAATCAAACTTTGAACTGCTTCCTTTATATTCCGGATCAACCATTTTCGGATGCAGGCAAATTTGCCTTAATTTTGTAAGACCCTCAAGGATTTTCATCTTCGATTTACTAAATCCATTTTGAGTAATGCTTACTCTTATCTCTTCCTTATAATACTCTTTCCATTCGTCATAATTTCTTCTTTCAGATTCAGAAAAATCACTCTTAAGGATTATTTCATTTTTCTCCGGTAATTCATCAGCAATAATCTTTTTAGTTCTTCTAAGTAAAAAAGGACTAATTATTTTTTTAAGTGAAGCATTAACATCTTTATCCTGATTTTTTTCAATTGGGAACATAAATGTTTCCTTAAAAAAGTTATATCCCCCAAGATAACCGGGATTTAAAAAATTAAATAAACTCCAAAGTTCCATTAAATTATTTTGAATTGGTGTCCCGGAAATAGCAAGTTTATTTTTTCCATTTAAAGAACAAACACTTTTTGCGTTAATAGACTGCGGATTTTTTATGATATTTGCTTCATCTAAAACAATATACTCAAAAGTTATCTTCGAGAATAATTCTAAATCATTTTTTAAAACACCATAAGTAGTAATTATCAAATCATTATTCTTTATAATCTCTTGAATTTTTTGATTTGAATTAATTCTTTTAGTCCCATGATGCACGTAAACTTTTAAATTAGGCGTGAATTTTTGTATCTCATTTTTCCAATTAAAAACTAATGAAGTTGGAGTAATGACTAACAAAGGTTTTGTATTTTTATTTTTTTCATCCTTAATCTTTTGAAATAAACTTAATGTTTGTAATGTTTTACCTAAACCCATATCATCTGCTAAAATTCCGTTAAATCCGGATTTATTCAAAAAACAAAGCCAATCATATCCGGCTTTTTGGTAAGGTCTAAGTTCTGCATGAACATTCTTTGAAATTTTTTCTGGTTTAATTTTTTCAAATTCTTTAAAGATTGTTAACATTTTTTGGACATTGTTATCCATGCTGACATCTGCTGAAAATTCAATTAAATTATTCAATATTGCCATATGATATTGTGATAATTTAGCTCCAGAATTTTCAAGTTGAACAAGACCGGAATAACATTTAAGGCTATTAATCCATTCCTGAGGGATTACCGCTTTTTTACCATCAGATAAATCAATAAATCTTTTATTTTTGAAAATTGTTTCCAAAACATCTTGTATATCCACAGAATCCTGTCCAAATTTGATTGTTCCTTTAATATCCAGCCAATCAACTTTTTTTGTTATGTTTAAATTCATAGTTGGTTTGTGTTTAACAACTTTGAAATTAAATAATTTTTCCTCTCCCATTATTTGTATTCCCTTTTCAATAATCTTTGGGATTTTTTCCATAACAAAATCAATCAAATCCCCTTCAATTACAAAATAATCCAATTCATCATGTGTAATAACACCCATGGAATTAAGCTGTTCAACAATTTCATCTTCTTGTTCAAAATCTCTTGGTATGTTATAAATAATATTTTTTTCCACTAGAATAATCTCTTTATTAGATGAAAAATAATTCACCTCTCTGGAAGCATAATCAAATTTAAGTTTTATTTTTATTTTATTGTCTAATCTTTCTAAATATAATGTAGCTTTTGGAATAACACATTTAGATTTTCTTTGCAAATCGTCCGAAATATTAAAATCAAAATTATTTAATATCTTTTGATAATATTTTGAAAAAAAATCTTTTAATTCTTCTTCATTAAGTTCTAACTTTTTTGGATTTTTTATGATGCTTCTAACAATTTCCAGATTTAAATCGTCGGCATATTCATAAAAGCATCTTCTGTTGCAATCAAAAACCCATAAACTATTTATTCCCATTTCAACTAAATTCATTTTTGAAATTCCGCTTTTTCTTTTTTTTGTAACAAAAAATGGTTCAAGAGTATATAATAAATCATTTTTTTTCTCGATTTCCCAAACAATTTTAAATTTATCATTCGAGAAAACTGCTCCTAAAATTATTTCCTGTTCTTCAAAATATGATCTTCTTAAAATCGGCATAATCAAGTCAGTGCTAACATCATTAAATTTAGTTTTTATAAAACCTAAATTTGTATAACTAATCCCATAGTTATCACCTTCATCAATAAATCTAAGAACATTACGGGTATTTTTGCTGATTTGCCATTTTGGTGAATCAAAATCTTTTGTAACAAATTTTATTGGAATCCCATAGTTGCTATCTTTTTTGACATTTCCTTTTTGAACTTTTAATAGCTGTCTATCCTTATTAAACTCTTCAAAATTAAAATAAATCATGCTCTTTTTTTCAACATCCGGGATATTCGGAAATAATCCTTTAAAATAATCTAAATCCTTTTCTTTCTCTTTAGATAATAAAATGTTACCAATCTTATGATTAAAATCATTTTTTTCTTTTTGTAACATCTTATACAATAAAACCGCCCCTGCATGTTCGCATCCATTATCATCCTCTCTATGTGAACAGTTGCAAAAATGAATAAGTTTATCTTTATCAATTTCCAAATTAACATCATAACCTTTATTATCGACTTTTAATAAAACATATATCTTATCTTTTGAATCTAAATTTTTTCTGGTAATCTCTAACTTTTTATAAATTTTTATTGCCTCAAACCAATCCTTTTCGTTGATATATTTGCAAAAAGTTGTAATTGATTTTTCATC
>DATDUI010000079.1:0-5977 GCA_035290465.1 Candidatus Nanoarchaeia archaeon
TACCCCTTTTTTCATCATCAGAACCCATGCTAATCATCATCTTAAAAAATGAAGTAAACAATTTCTCTGCATCTTTTTTAGCACTCTCCGGATAATATTCAGCAGAATTAATTATTTTTCTAATCTTAAAAAACATTTTAACACCATTAGTTACTTCTTTTATAACCCCAACATTTCTGGGTTTTTCATCCCATGGAGGAGACTGAATTTCTACACCACGCATTTCTTTTTCGCTAGTCTCGATCATCTCATAAACCAAATCAAAATTAATTTTTACCCTCACATCTTCTTCACTTGCTTCTTCAGGAAGCATTGGTTTCATTTTAATAATATCATCTTTATTAATTTGTGCATAAATATTAAAAACTAATTCACCAGTTTC
Organism: Candidatus Nanoarchaeia archaeon; assembly: GCA_035290465.1. Lineage (GTDB taxonomy): Archaea > Nanobdellota > Nanobdellia > Pacearchaeales > GW2011-AR1 > GW2011-AR13. The sequence goes on from DATDUI010000079.1 coordinate 383, forward strand.
GGGGTCCACAAAATTAACATTAGCACCTAAATTACCTCCATATTTATCAGAAATTTTAATTAAATCATTCATAAATTTTTCATTTTGCTTAATCATTTCTCTTTCTTCTGCAGTCGGTCCTTCTTCATTATTCCTCTCAGCTTTTTCTTCAGAAGAACCAGGGAATTGTTGCTCCTTCATCGCCTTTTGCATTTCAGCTTTAATAAATTCCTTAGGAGGGAAAATCCATAACTTCATATAAGGAGAGATAATTCTAACCTTACCCTCAGAACCATAAATTTCTGTTTCCTTAATTTCTTCCCAATACTCAAAATGACCATACTCAGTATCATAACTTAAATTAATTAAATTATAATCCATAAATTCATCAATATCCTTGTAACCCAAACAACTCATCCTCTCAACAATCTGTCTTTGTAAATCAACATTTCTCCAATATATTTCATAAATCCCAGACATATGACTTTCCCAATCATCAGCAGAACCAGTCAAATACTTTTCAAAAAACCAAATTGCAAAATCTTGATTAAGACCTTTTTCAATCTCCTTTCTTTGCTTTAACAAATTCTCTAATTCCCATTTACACCAATCAGCATTACCTCCAGAATAATACTTTTGTTTTAAGTTTTGTATATTTTCAAAAGGTTCTCCCCATCCCCCAAAATAAATAAATCCTTCAGTCTTTTGTAAAGATTTACGGCACTGCCCCCCAGCAGTAAATACCCCAAGTTCCTGTTTTCTATAATGATCATTCTCAAAATAATCAACAAACTCTTTAGTCCCTTTCCAAATGCAACTTCCTAAACAATCCTCAACACATCTTGAAATATCATACATCTCACCCTCTAATTTTTCTTCACAAATATTTTTACATTCACCAGGACAAGTTTTTTCTCTTTCCATTCTTAGTTTTTCTTCCTCTCTAAACTTTTCATCAAACTCATTATTAAACTCCCGTTTATCATCTCTAAACTCCCCACATTGAACATCATAACCAACATGACAACCATCATCATACTTTTTTTCAACCCGACAATTATCATTAACTTCTGGAGGTTCTCCAGCATCAGGACAAACTTTATTATTCTCTTCAGAAATTTCACCATCACCTTCATTATTAATTCCTTCAACAATTTTTTCCTCATTAGAAGTTTCTTGAGAACTTGACTCACTACTTGGTTCACTTTCAACAGATTCTTCAACAATCACACCTTCACCGCCCCCTTCATCAACAGCATTTCCTGTAATAGCACCACTTAAAGAATTAAAAAAACCTAAAATCAAATTAACAATACCAGTCACCTCTTTATTAACTTTTTCATTAATTCCATCAGCTTCATTAACTACTTCATCAATCACTTCAACTTCATTATCATTTATTTCTTCATCAACACCTTCATTATTCTCTATAACAATCTCAACAGATTCTTCTTCAAAAATTTCCGGCAAAGTAACACATTCACCATTACTGCAAACATCATTTTCACCACCACAATCACTCTTAGTAACACATTCATCATTTACAACTTCCTTACAAACCCATTCACAACTGCAATCAGGATATAAACCAGAATATTTCCAATTACCAGAACAATCAATTGAAGAATCTAACACAAAATCATTCTCACAATAATCTTTGCAATTATTTTCTTTAGATTCAGAACACTCAACATTCAAACTAACCCACAATCCTTCAGAACAAATACTTGTAACCAACTCCTGACCATTAAAACATTTTTCAATACTTTTTTCACCATCATTACAAACATTTTCTTTACATTCAGTTAATTCAGTAATTTCACATCGACCAATTCCTTCATCATTTTTTATGCAATTACTCGCACCACATAAAGGTTGTACACAATCATCATTAGAATTGCATGTTTCTTTTTCATCAATGCAAATTGCAGGAAGTAAACAACCATTACTATCTTCACCACTAACAACCAATTTTCCCTGACAAGAAATTGCATCATAAACAGGACAACTTAAGCAATCTTCACTGCATAACTCAAATTCCCCATTTTCACAAATATTATTTCCACAGATAGCTTCTTTCTTTTCAAACTCTTCTTCTTTTAACTGACAAATATTAGAGATACAATAAAGATTTCTTTCAATAGATTTAGATTCATTACCCTCAATAATCTCTTCATTCATGGTACCACAAACTTTTCCGGAACATTGTTTATCAGCACAATCTAAAAAACCATCATTATTATCATCTTCTAAATTATCACAAATTTCTTCGCCTCTTTCGACAAATAATTCAATTAACCTTTTTTCAAAACTTACTTCTTCAAAATAAAATTCTTTTTTCTCATAATCTTTAAACAAATTCAAATAAAATTCTTTTCTAACTTCATAATTATTCTTTCTTAATTCAACTTCATATTCTTTCTGTTCCTTTTCAAAATTTCTCCAATCCTCTCGACTTACATCAGGGCTATTCTCTAAAGCTTTTCTTTTAATTTCAAATAAACTATTAACATCTTCCCAAACATTATTTGATTTATCATTCCAGGCATTATTCAAAGCCTGTAATTCATTATTAAACTTCATAGCTTTATCGTAATTTTTATTTTGCAGTTCAATCTTAATCTGTTCAATTAAAGTCAAAGCCTGACCAGAAAAATCCTCTAATTCAAGATTATTATATTTCTTAAAATCAAAATCTTTTACTTCATTATTAAATTCTTTAAACTTTCCACGACTATCAACCCACATATTTAAATTAATCCAATTCCACTCACAATCATCACATATCTCTAAACGAATATTCGCATCAGCCTCTTCATTTTCAAAGAAATTAATCTCTTGAACCAATATTTTTTGTTTAGCACGCTCATTTTCTGAACCAAAGATTAATTTTAATAAATCTTCACAATTCTCCTGGCTATTTCTAAAATAATTTTCAAAACTTTTCTCTGCATCAACAGACTTTTTTGCTAAAATCTCAGCATTATCTTTAGAAGAATCATCATAAAAATTTTGAGCTAAAATTGTTATCTCGTCAATTTTATCCTCAACGTTAATCTGTTCGCTTGACTTTTGAAATTCAACTTGAAAATTTAAATGATAAACTAATAATTTACTGCCATCTTTTTTATACATAGATGGAAAAGCATTCAACTTAATCCTTATTTTTTTACCATCAAAAATAATTTTCTCCCAAAATGCAATCTCACTATCTAACTTAATCTCATGCTTTTCTTTTTCAGACCAAACCCATTTCGTATAACCAGTTGGTTCTCCCAAAGCATTCCTTATTTGTTCCTCTTTTAAAACACCCCCTTCATCACGACTAACAACACCCAAAACTTCATTCAAACTTTCTCTTACTGAACTAGTATAGACCATTAGTTGAATATAATCAATATTACCCATTTCATATTCTTCAGCATAATAAGTAACCTTGCTTAATTCATCATCTACAGAACCGGCAACGACAAATGGAAATAATAAAATTAATACTAAAATCATCACACACTTTTTCATAAATAAAATTAAGAACTTAGTGTTTAAAAAAGTTTACACAAATAAAAATAAGACTAAAAATTAGAAAATAAAAAAAAATAAAAATAAAAAATAGTTATCTACCTAATTATTCTAAAGTAACTGCTTGCATTGGATCTAATTGAGTTCCTTTAATCAATCGAAGAGTTTCAATTCTTGTTGAACCAAGACCAACGAATGCTTCTGCTTTTGCTGAGCCTAAACCACTACCACCTAAAGCAACACTTGATTCTGCACGAACTTGTACTTCAATCTTCCATGTTCCTGAAGGAGCATCAGCTAAAACATAATTAAAAGCATTTGCATCTAAAGTTTCCAAAAGTAATCGTAATTCTTCTGGATCTTCACAAGTAACAACACCTGTGTACAAATCTGCCTTACAATTAAGTCCAGCAAAACTAGCTTCAAGCTTTTGAGATCTAGAACAATAAGTTACTCCTTTAGGTCCTCCATCCGGAGAGGTACCTTCTTCTGACGGATCAAAATAATATACATTTTCAGTATCTAAATTAGTAGCTTTTACACGTACACTAATTTTTCCATTTGCAGCAGAAGAATCTGATACTCCACCCTTGCTTTTAACAGTTGTATCAGTTACAAGACCACACTGAAGAGAAACATCAGCAGACAAATCTTTTTGATTTGGAGTTTTGATAAAAGTTTGCATAACTGTCACATATCCAGTATCATCCATAGCAACACCATCAGTACTTGCTAAAGCACCTAAATCAATAAGATCACCTAAAGCAACTGCCGATTTAGAACTTGGTATATTTGTATCAACTGCTTTTCCAGTAAATGCTTGAGAAGCAATAAACATTGCCCCAACAACCACTATTGCAACAATCAACACAATAGCTGAAATCTGTTTGTTTTCCATTTTAGTTTATTCTTTACACCCCCTTTCAATTATAAAATTTAATCAAGGATAATATATAAAGTTAATTGTATAAAAAAGATTATAAATATTATATTCATTTTTCTCAATAAAAACTAAAGATTATACGAATATATTCGCAATAATATTAATATTATTTTTTATTATTAATTAATTAAAGGAGGTGATAAAAATGATGCACAAAAACGCAATGGATTGGATAGCAATTGTTCTGGTAATCATAGGAGGCATTAACTGGGGACTTGTAGGACTTTTCGAATGGGACTTAGTAATGTTTATCTTTGGTGACATGACAATTCTTTCAAGAGTAATCTATTCATTAGTAGGATTATCTGCGTTATGGATGATTTACTACGTTTCAAAAGAATAACCTTTTTTTAATATACACACCTCTAATCAATTTTTTAAATTTTTTTTAAAATTTTAATATTCAAAAATAAAAATTAAAGCTAACGTCGTTTGATGAGAACGACCTTAGGTTTACAACATTAGTAAAAGAAATTCAAGAAAACTATCTATAATTATTAAATATTGCACCAATTGCAATTATAATCAAGATTACAGGAAGAATTGGAAGACTTAAATTAATCCAATTCATTTCATTACCAAACCATACTAAAGAAAAAATAAGGACAATAACCCAAAATGTTGGAAATTTATGTTTCATAATAAAATTACAGAATCAAAGATTTAAAAATTTATTTAAAAATAAATAAATATTAGTTTTATTAAAAGAGACTCTTATAATCTTGGGGAAGATATCTTACACCTTTTATCCTTATATTTTTTATAAGACTATCCACATTCTTTTCTTTTATTACTGCATTACTTACCATTAAAAAATCTCTTAAATCAATAACTTTTTTAACAGTTTCTGGAATATTCCTTAAACTCTCTTCAGCACTATCAAGTTCAGTTGACAATTCAAGGGTTGATAATTGATAACGCATTGATTCTCTAAGATTAGCATAATGCCTTGCAATTTCTAAAACTTCTGCGGGGGTGTATAATTCCTTTTCTTTCATAATTTTTCCAATATTAGAACAATCAATAAGTAGTAGAAGAAATCATTTTGAACCCTTAAAATAAAAAACTACAAAAGAGGCTTTTAGTAATTCTATGCTGAAATTGTCGGAAAACCTTCAATCTTACACAAGAATTCTATCAACGTCATCTTCTTT
>DATDUI010000080.1:0-3648 GCA_035290465.1 Candidatus Nanoarchaeia archaeon
AAAATGAAATAGAACATAAAAAAGACAGAAATAAACATTTAGCAAATTCTTCTTGGGGAAAATATGGGTTCTTGTTGCAAAATGCAAAAAGAATTCAATCAATTAAAGCAAACGGAAAATTAGGATTTTGGGAGTTTAATAATTAAAAAAATTTAAAAAAGATCCAAGTATTCAATTATAATATGCAAACATTAACAATTACAACAATACAAGATGAAAAAGATTTATCATTGCTTCTTGACTTTATGAAAAAACAGCCCCAATATTACCCAAATTACAAAGATTGGCTCTTCGGTAAATGCAAAGAAAGAATTGAATCTGGTAGGTATATTCCAATCATCACAATATCAAAAGGAAAAGTAATAGGTGAGGTTTTATTTCAATATTTAGATAAAGAAAATATTGAAATAAAAAATTTTAGAATAGATCCAAAATATCAAAATAGAGATTTAGGACATTTTCTATTAAAACAAGTAGAAACTGAAACAAAAAAAGCAAGTATGAATCTTGATGTTTCAATAGATAATTTTCAAGGAATTGAATTTTTTATCCAGAATGGATTTAAAATACTCAAAAAAGAAAATTTGTATTTACCTTTGCAATTTGAATATGTGATGAAAAGGGATTAAGAAGAAATAATACTTTAAACTCGGATTAATTTCTTCCCCTTCTTTTTTTCTCTAACATCCTTTTCTTTTTCATCCAAATAATTCTCTTCAGTCACAACACTCTCTCCGGTCTCCTGCTCTAATTCTTCCCTTGCATTTTTTGCAATTTCTCCACCCTTTCGAGAAACATAAACATGCTCTTCAAACTTTTCAGGATTTTGCGTCCTCTCAATTTCTGAAGTTGATGCTTCACCAAGCATATTAAAAATCAATTCCAAATCAGTCATATGGTCCCTTAAATTTTCATCTTTCAAACCCTTAAATTTTTTATATTCATTTGGAGTCATTCCAAAACTTGCCTTAGAAATTTCTGCAGTTAAAATTGAAAAAATTCTTTTTTCTTTAATTCCTCTTTTTTTCCATTCATCGGTCAAATCCTGTCTTACAGCAATCCCTCTTAACCTCTTATCAATCCATTGTTTTGAATAACCTTTTTTTTCATAAATATCTTTCATCCTCTCCTGTGCAAGTTCAGGATTTTCTATTTCGTCAATTCTTTCACTACCAACTTTTGCAAGCCATAACTTAAAAGGCTCTGCCTTCTTAGAAGGAATTGACTGAATAATTCTAAAGATTATTTCTTTATTTGCACAATCTGTCTCACGCATTTTTTCATCTGTAGCTTCTAGTTTCAACCGTACGATTTTATCGTACTCTTCAAAGCCTTCTTCCCTTAGTTTTATCTTTAAATCAGCCCAATATCTTTTTGGAATAGTACTTCCAGTCAAAATTGCCACAATATCCACAATAGAATAAAACCATTTATCTTTATTCCAAATTCTTCTTATTTTTCTATTATCAAAAACAATTATTTTATTCATTTTTATTTCAATATTCTTAACAATCAATAACTTAAAAATTTATCATAAAAAATAGATTAGATCTTCCCTAACTTCTTAGCCAACTTTTCTGTCTCATTTAATAATTTCTCAACTTCTTCAAGTCCTTTATCCCAAAAATCTTTATCAGCAATATTAATTCCAATTTTTTCAAAAATATACTTCGGAGATTTTGAACCCCCAGTTGACAAAAATTCCTTAACATTTTCAATAAATTTAGGATTTTCTTTAACTGAACTTTGCAAAGATTTAGATATCAATAAACCCGATGCATAAGAATAATTATAAAAAAAATTTCTAATATGACCCCAATAAACCCACCAATTTTCACTCCCTTTAGATTGCTCTACAAAATCCCCCATATAATTTTTCATATGCTTGGCAAATAATTTACCAATTTCTTCTTTAGATAAATAACCCTTCTCCCTAAAATTTTTATGAAGCTCCTGTTCAAACATATAACAGGCAACTTGCCGAATAATAGTAGAAATGTCATCATTTAACTTATTCATCATTAAAGACAACTTTAATTCATCATCCGCATCATTCATAAGTTCATCTAAAACAAAATCTTCCATAAAAGTACTTGCAACTTCAGCAGTAGCCAAAGGTGTATTAAAATTCAAAGAATTTTGCTTTTCCTTCATTAACTCATTATTAATTCCATGCCCTAATTCATGAGCAAAAGTCAAAACATCATTTAATTTATCAGTATGATTTAATAAAATATAAGTTGGTTGTTTTTTAAGAAAATAAACACAAAAAGCTCCGGAACGTTTATTTTTACGAGGATAAACATCAATTAAACCATTATTGATAAAATTTTTAAAGATCTTAACAAATTTCTTGTCTAATTTGTCAAAAACTTTTTCAATCAACAAACAAGAATCATCATAACTAAATTTCTTAATCACTTTTCCATACTCAACATTTCTTTCATGATATTCTAACTTTTTTTGACCTAACAATTTAGCTTTTAATTCATAATATCTTCTGGAAAGATAAAATTTTGAAGAAACAGATTTAATCAAAACATCAACAATATCTGAATCAATATCATCAGACAAATGCCTTGCAAAATCTGGTCTTTTCATTTCCCTTAATTCATCATTAATTTTTTTGTCTGCTAAAATAGCATTTAGCTCTGCTTCAGCAACATCAACATATTTATCTAAAATATCATTTAACGCTTTACTTGCTTCATCCCTAACATTTTTATTTTTACTATTGATTAAACTTGATAATTCAGAATAACTTTTCAAAACTTTCTTACCCTCTTCATCAATTACTTTTCTCTCCTCTTTAGATAAAAATCCGGAAGTCATTTTAACCCAGGAAGAATATGAACTAGCAGACTTTAAATTCAAAATTTTTTCCTCTTTCTCGCTCAGTAAATATTTTGATTCAGCAAATAATTTTTCTAAAAAATGCTTATACTGAGTTAATATATTGCTATCCAAAAAAATCTTCTGATTTTTTTTAGAAATTTTAGCGATATTCAAAAGAAAAAAAGCAATATCATTTTCTATTTTTTTTGTAAACTCTTCAATACTGTTAAACTTCGCTTTAATCTCTGAATTATTTTCATCAATTCGTGTTTTTAACCAATAAAAAAATATTTCATCATACTCAGCACCATAATCTCTTTTCCATAATTCATAATCATCTAAAGCTTCCTTTAAAACTAAAACATCCTCTAAATAATCATTTCTGTCTTTCCATTTAGAAATAAAATTTTTTGTTGCTTTTTGCCAATCTTTTCTTTTCTCTTCAAAATTTTTTCCTTTGATCAAAGAAGTAAAATCCCATTCAGTTTTTTCAAGATTCATTACTAAGATAAATGTAAACAGTTTAAAAATTTACTCCTTCCAACCCATTGTATTCCCTAAATCATTCCAACCCAAAACATTTAATAACATTCCATCATCCACATTTACATGGAAATAAACAATAATGATAGCTTAGAAAGAGCATTGAATTCTTCAAAAGCATCAACACCACAAAGAAAACAAACAAATGAAAAAATGCCTCAAATGTCAAGAGAAGAGGAAATTGGTTTTCACAAAGGTGCATTAAACACATTAGTTAATGAACGAAATGAAATGTTTAAAATGATGCAAAATGTCGAAATAATAATGCAA
>DATDUI010000081.1:0-10716 GCA_035290465.1 Candidatus Nanoarchaeia archaeon
TTAGGGTTAAATTTGACAAGTGCAGATTATGTTTTTATTGTGGACCCTTGGTGGAATCCGGCTGTTGAAATGCAGGCGATGGATAGAGCTCACAGAATTGGTCAGGATAAAAAAGTTTTTGTGTATAAAATGATTGCTCAGAACTCTATCGAAGAGAAAATTTTAAAATTACAAGAATCAAAGAAAAAACTTGTTGAGGATTTAATCGTTGAAGAAAAAAGCTTACTTAAAGAAATTGATTTGAAGGGCATTGAGAGTCTTTTTGAGTAAATTAAAAAATTATTTACTTAGCATTAAAACTTTTACTAGAATAATGTCTGCATATTCTACATTTCCGGAAAATTCTGCATAAATTGGTCCAATTTTTTCAGTTCCATATTTCTTAAAAGCTTTTACAATATCGCTATATCCTGCAACACTTTCTTTGATGTATTTCACATCTAAACTTGAATCATCTGTTAATAATCTACCAATATAATTTACTATTGTATTACTTGTTAAATCTAAATCATTTGCCATGTCTTCTATCGACATTTTTTGTTCAATTAATTCTTTGACTCTTGCTTTTCTTGTTTCGGTTCTTTCTTTTACATTTATTTTAGGTTTTTCCGGTTGAATATATTTTTTTAATTCTTGTTCACGAGTGTTTAATATTTCATTTGAGATATTTTCTGATTTAATATAACTATTAATGATAGAAATAAATTTTTCTCCATAAAGATTAAATTTATTTTCACCGATTCCTTTAATTAATAAAAATCCGTCTTTATTTATTGGATAAAAATAAGCTAATTCTTTTAATACTGCATCACTTAAAATAATAAATCCTGCTACATTTTTTTCTTTTGCTAAATCATTCCTTGATTCAGTTAATGAATTAAATAATTTTTTATCGTAATTTGTTCTTATTTCTTTTTTCATTATAAAGAGCAAATAAATTAGGGTTTATTATCTTTTTGGATTAAAATTCAGGATTAAGATTTTAAAGGGATAAAAATCTCAAGAGCAATTTAAAGATTACTATTTATTTTTTTACAATTTCTTAATTTTCAAATCTCTAATTGAAGAAATATTTCCATTAGGGACTAATTTATTGTTTTTAATTAATTCTTTGATTCTCCAAATTAAAAATCTTAAATCCGGTTTTATTTTTGACTTTGCTAATATTTCACCAATAATTTTTGCAGAAGATTGATAATTTTGAGTGCATAAATTTAAAATCTTATTATCAAAATATGATTCTTTTCTACTTTTAAATTCAAATTCTGAACTCCTTATTCTTAAAATATATTTATCTTTAGATCTTTCTTCCCAAAGTTGGGAATAGAATTGGATTTGTTCTTTGGATAATTTTCTTTTATATTTTAAAAGAGTATTAGTTTTATCAGAGCTCAACTCCCCTAATGAATTTGCAAAATAATATTTTCCATTTCTTGCTTTTACTTTAATTTTTGGAAATTTAATTAAAAATATTTCTTGCATTTTAAGATCGGAGGAATTACATATTTTTAAAAATCCTAACTCATCAAAAGAATTTGGACCTACCCAAATATAAACTATTTGATTAATTTTACTTAATCTTTTAAAATTTGCAGAATCATTAAATTGTTTTGCAAATTCTTCTACATCTTCATCACCTTGAAGAATATCTTCATGAAATTTTATTCTTTTTTTATAACTCAAATCGTTAATAGGTCCAATTGATAAATTATCCAAAAAAACGATTATTTCTCCATTTAGATTTTTATTTTGTCTTAAAAATTGTCTTAAATTTCCTGATGCACTATTTCCAAAAACAACATGTATTGTCATAGAAATTATAAAAATTAGGAATATTTAAACATTCGTAAATCACTTACTTAGTTTTAGGTTTTAAATTTATTGCTAATATTAGTTCAGGTGGAACCTTTTCTAAAAGGAACAAAAAAATCACAAATGAACCTAAAAACCTGACCACATGCTCAAACTAATAAAATCGACAATAATCAAAAAGTTACAATTAGAAGTATTTTACTTTTTGGATTAAAATTCAGGATTAAGATTTTAAAGGGATAAACCAAGCAAACCAGATTACCCATAAAAACCAAACTAAATCTGAGAAATTATAAGTATTAAAATAAGCAAATCCTTTAACTGAAAGAAAGCCTAAAAAACCTAATGGCCAGAATTCCAGCATTTGTGTTCTATTTATCATTAAAATATTATTAAAAGTTTAAATTTAAATGTTTCCGTTAAGATGACAGGGAATAATCTTAATTTAGTTTAATTTTTAAATGCAAAATTTGTTCAATAAACATGACAAAGATTTTAGCAATAGGAGATTTACATGGAAATACTAGCTTGGCTGAAAAATTTGCAAAGCAAGCTAAAGATGAAAATGTTGATATTGTTATCTTAGCCGGGGATATTACTCTTGCAGAGAAATCAATTGAAAATCTTATTGGACCTTTTACACGGGAAAAAAAAACTATCTTATTAATTCCAGGAAATCATGAATCTAATTTAACGGTTGAGCTTTTAACTATGATGTATTCAAATGCAAAAAACATTCATGGATATTCTTTTACCAAAGATGATATTGGAATATTCGGTGCTGGAACAGCACACATTGGTCCCAATGCAATTGATGACGAAGATATTTTTGCATTACTTAAAAAGAGTCATGAAAAAATTAAAGATTTTAAGAAAAAAATTATGGTTACACATATTCATCCAATGGGCAGTAAAGCGGAATTTTCGGGTTGGAGAGGATCAAAAGCTGTAACGAAAGCAATTAAAAAATTTAAACCGGATATTTTAATTAGTGCACATATTCATGAAGCAGAAGGTATTGAAGAAATAATTGGTAAAACTAAAGTCTTACAAGTTGGAAGACGGGGAACAATTTTTGAGATTTAATGATTACACCATGTATTCGATAAAGTTCCATCAGGGAATAAAGTTAATTTTTTACTTTCTTTATACAATAATTGATCCTGTTCTCGATGAATAGTAATATGAGTTTTTTCTTCATCAAAGACCCATTTTTCCATTAGATTTAATTCTGAGGATTCCGGAGCTAAAACCTTATCCAATTTATCATTTTCATCTCTAATAGACCAAGCAGAAATTTTATCAAATCCTAATTTTTCAAGTTTTAGAACTAAATTTTTAAAATCAATAAAAGTTCCGACATTATTTTTACTCAGAACAATATTACTTCTAACAAAAAGACCAGCTTCATGAATTCTGGATAAAATCAAACTTAAAGACGGATATTTTTTTATTCCATAAATTTTGGCATTTTTTTCTTCATTAGTATTATGAACAGTAATATAAATTGTTTTAAGCCCGCAATCCTTCCACAAAGGTAAATATTTTAAACAAAAATCTTCATCTCCCCCTAATCTAATTCCATTTGAATATAAATTAATCTGATCAAAGATTATTCCTTTCCTATTTAATTTTCTAAGCAATTCAAAAACTTTGGTTAAAGATATTGGAGAAAGTGTAGGCTCCCCACTACTACTAATTGAAAGATATCTCGCTCCTTGTAAATAACAATTTCGAATAGTTTTTTCTATTAACTTCAAATCAACTTCGCCATCTTCCAAGGGAGAATATTTTCTATGAACAATTCCAGCACAATGTTTACAGTTTCCATTACATCTAGAACTGCCAACAAACAAAGATAAACTTTTAAGAGTCATTTCATACATAAAGCTCCTTCTTTAATCCAGGAATAAGCAACAGTTCCGTCCTGAAAAACAACTAGTTGCCGAACAAAATCTTTTTTTGGGTCGTGCTTTGTTACATAATCTGTTATCCTTAGAATATTCCCGTGATAATCGTAAACTCCTCCACCCCAAACATGACCATGACAAAGTTTTGTATTTTTTCTAAGCCAATTTTTAATTTGAAAAATTCCAATTCTTGACGGAGTAAATTCATTTCTTGTAGAGTCGGGATTTCCAATTGGCCATGAAGTGATATTTGTAATTCCTTTATCAATTAAATTATTCACTGCTAACTCATATTTTTGGGCATTATCTACAACTCCTTTTCTTAAAAGTAAAGTTCCCCTTACACCTACACTGTTACTTTCTATGTTTTGAACAATTGTTTCTAATTTGGGATAAGATTTTATATTGTATGCTTTTGCCTGGTCTTTTTCATCAAAGCCATGAATAGATATTGCAACATTTGTTAAACCTAAACTTTTCCATATCGGCAAATAATTATCACAAAATTCCTTATTACCAAAGTTAATTCCATTGGTAAATAAATTAACATTCGGGAAATATGCTCCTTGTTTTGCACATTTGTCATAAACTTTGAAGGCTTTTGTTAATGCTTTTATATCGCAAGTTGGTTCTCCTGCACTGGTAAAAGATAATGACCAACCACCATAACGAGCAGAAAGTTTTATTGCAGATTCTAAATTTTTGTAATAGATTTCATTTTCTTTTGCTTGTGGTCTAAGATATTTACCTGCACAAAAATCGCAATTTGCATTGCAAGTTCCATTTCCCACCAATGCTGAAACACTATAAATTTTTTCTATACATGCCATGTTATTTTTTACCTCTTTTCATAATATGTCAAAGAGTTGTATTTTTGATTTACTTTACTGCACAAATTTTGTCATTAGTGTTGTATTTTTTATACAATAAAATTAAAAACAATAAATAAAATTAAATTATATGCTAAATAGCAAGATTGTTGAAAAGATAGAAAATTTTGTAGAGATTAAACCGCGAAGTGTTCAGGAAATTGCTCAAGAGTTAAATAAAAATTGGAGAACAGTTGATAGGTATATTTCACAAATTAAAGAAGAATTTGGGACAATTGAAACAAGAATTTTTCGAGAAGGAACCAGGGGGGCATTAAAAATAGTTTATTTTGCAAATTCCGAAAAAATAAGTAGTACTATTTTTCAAGAAAGGCTTGAAAAAGAAATTCTACTAAGGAGAACTAAAGAAGAATTTTCGGCGTTTGAGATATTCCAATATGTACAAGATAACAAAAAAGAAGTTTTCTTAAAAAAAGCAGAAGATGAAAAAGGAACAAGAGATTTAGATAAATTTTTTAAAATTTTATTAAATGCTCAAAAACAAGTTTTATTTTTTTCAGGAAATCTTTCATTTCTTAATATAAAAAATAATAATCAGAGTTTTTTTGATATAATTGAAAAATTAGTTGAAAAAAATATAAAAATTAAAGTTCTTTGCAGAGTAGATATTGTTGGCAGACAAAATATTGAAAAACTTTTATCATTAAATTTTAAACATCAAAAAGAGTTAATACAAATAAGGCACAGAGAACATCCATTAAGAGCAACAATTATAGACGATAAAATAATGGATTTAAAAGAGATTAAAGAGCCGACAGGCAAAATAAAAGAGTTAGATAAAAAGATTTTTATTTTTTACACTATTAATGATAAAAAATGGATTGAATGGCTTACTAAAATATTTTGGAAGATGTTTAATGAATCTATTAGTGCGGAAAAAAGGCTTGAACAGATAAACAGATACTTAAAATTATAAATTGCAATAACCAAAAACCTTTAAAGAGAAACTTCTTTGCAATAATTATTAAGAAATATTTCATTTTAAAAAAGGCAAAATAAAAATATGAAAAAAATAATCCAAAAAAGCCATGAAGAACAAACAGTAGAAGAATATATTCCTTCGGTTAAAGATAAAGCAAAGAATACAACAGAAAAAGTTGAAAAACAAACAAAACCAAAAGATGAAATCTTAAGAGGTTCAATTGAAAAAACAATTAAAAATAATTCTTCGCAAGAGATTTTAAAAGGTTCAGTTGAAAAAGTTTATAAAAAAATTGATAAAGATTCTTTAGAAACTATTGAAAAAATTGGTGAGCCATTAAAAAGAAGAGGAAGAAAAATTACATCGAGAAAAACCCCTGCTAAAAAAACTTCTTCACGGAAAAATGTTATAAAACAGGTAAAATATTCTCCTCCAAAAATTCTTCTTAAAAAAGATGGTTATGAATTAATTATTACTGAAAAACCTCAGGCAGCATTAAAAATCGCTTCATCTTTAGGTCATTCAACTCAAAGGAATATAAATAAAGTCCCATATTACGAAGTTGACAGAAAAGGTCATAAGATTATTGTTGCTTGTGCAGTTGGACATTTATTCACTTTAACACAAAATGTTCCTGGTTCAATTGTTCCAACATTTGATATTGGTTGGACTCCGAATTATTTAGCAAGAAAAAATGATTTTACTAAAAGATATTATGATACTTTGTTAAAAATTGCACAAAATGCCGGAAATTTAACTGTTGCTACAGATTTTGATATTGAAGGAGAAGTTATTGGTTTAAATGTTGTAAGATTTATTTGTGGACAAAAAGATGCAGAGCGTATGAAATTCTCTACTTTAACCGAGAAAGAATTAGATTATGCTTATGAACACAAATTAAAAACTCTTGAATGGGGGCAGGCAATTGCCGGGGAAACAAGGCATTATCTGGATTGGTTTTATGGTATCAATCTTTCTCGTGCATTAATGAATGCTATTAAGACAACAGGGGGATTTAAGATAATGTCAATTGGCAGAGTTCAAGGTCCAACATTAAATTTAATTGTCCAAAAAGAAAAAGAAATTCAAAATTTTAAATCTGAAAAATATTTTCAATCATTTATTACAGTTGATGACAAAAAAAATCAATTAGAATTAAAATATCATAAAGATATTTTTGACAAAAAAGAACTTGAAAAATTTAAAAATTTAATTGGTAAAGAAGCAATTGCAACTACTAAAAAAACTGAATCATTTTTGCCTCCTAATCCTCCGTTTAATTTAACAAATTTGCAAACAGAAGCGTATCAGCTTTATGGAATTACTCCTTCAAATACTTTGAAAGCTGCTCAATCTCTTTATCTTGCGGGATTAATTTCTTATCCAAGAACTTCCAGCCAGAAATTGCCTAGTTCAATTGATTATCAAAAAATATTAGATATTTTAAAGATTCGATATAAAGTTGCTAAATTAATTACAAAGGACAAACCAATCGAGGGTAAAAAAACTGATCCGGCTCATCCTTCAATATATCCAACAGGAAACAATCAGGTTTTGTCAGGCAATGATGAAAAGATTTACAATTTAATTGTTAAAAGGTTCTTATCATTATTTTGTGATGATGCAATTATTGACAGAAAAAAAATAGAAGCATATGTTAATGATTTAGCTTTCAGCATTCATGGTTCTGCAATTAGAAAAAAAGCATGGATGGAAATTTATCCTTCAAAATTAAAAGAAGTTGATGTTCCGGATATGGAGGGAAAAGTTAAAGTTATTGATCAAAGAATTGAAGAAAAAGAAACTCAACCTCCTAACAGATATTCTCCTGCTTCGATTATTTCTACTTTAGAAAAAAAGAATTTGGGTACAAAAGCTACACGTTCAACAATTGTTGAAACTCTTTATGAAAGAGGTTACATTAAAGAAAAAAGTATTGAAGCTACACCATTAGGAATTTCTTTAATTGAAACTCTGGAAAAATATTCTCCAATTATTATTGATGAAAAATTGACCAGAAGTTTTGAAGATGAAATGGAAAAAATTCAAAAAGCTAAAAAAGATTTTTTAGAAAAAGAAAAAAAGATTATTGATAAAGCTAAAGATACTATTACAGAGATTTCAAAACATTTTGAGAAGCATAAAGAAAAAATCGGTTCAGAATTAATGAAAGCGAATGTTAAGCAAAGAGAACAGCAAAAGAAAGAAAATATTTTAGCTCCTTGTCCTGTTTGCAAGAAAGGAAATTTGGCAATTACTTATTCAAAGAAAACGAGAAGACATTTTATTGCTTGTGATGCTTATCCTGATTGCAAAACAACTTATTCATTGCCTCCTAGAGGAAACATCCAAAAAACAGATAAAATTTGTGAAGAGTGCAAGTTTCCTATTTTGATGGCTTTGACGACAGGGAAAAAACCTTGGTTCTTTTGTTTTAATAAAGAATGCCCGACTAATAAAAAAAGATTGGAAGAATATTATCAGAAGAAAGAAGAAGCGGAAAAAGAATCTGCATAAAGGGTTAATTATTTAATCTTCATTTAATTTAGAATTTTATGAAAAAAAAGAAGATAATAATTTTAATATTATTTGTTTTTATCCTATTAATTTTAAGTTTATTAATTACAAGAATTATTTCTCCTAAAGAGATTGATGATATAACTCCAGAAATCCCTTGTGCATCAGGGGATATTGAAAAAAGTGATGTTTTATGGGTTGTCCCGAAATATAATAATCATTCAATTTCAGAGAATAAAGAATGGTGCAATTCTATTTTGAGTTTAAATAAAACTTTGGGTATGCATGGGATATATCATAATTTTAATGAATTTGATTCTGATAAAAACCAAGAGGATATAAAAGAAGGCATGAAAATTTTTGAAGAATGTTTTCTCTATGAACCTACAATGTTTAAACCTCCGCAATTAAAGATTAATGAATATAATAAAGGACTAATTGAGGAAGAAAACCTTAAATTAAAATTAAACTTTAATCAATTAATTCATAAAGTTTATCATTGCAATGATACAGGTCTTTTTTCAAATAGATTTATTGATTTCTTTTGAGGGATTATTATTTGTTAAAAACAATCTTATATAATTTGGGATTATTTTTATCTCCAGTTAAAATAAGATAATCATCCTTACCATCAGAGTTTAAATCTGAGATAACTTTATGACTTACAATATTTTCAAGTTTAATACCTGAAGCTTTAATAGATTGCTCAAATCGTGTTTGTTCTAAATTTCTTAAATCCATTTGTTTTTGCCTTTCATTATTAGAATAATATAAACCAGCACACGAAACAAGAATTAAAAGAGGCATCATTTTAAGAGCCTTCATTAATCTGGGATGCTCATAAGGAATTTTTTCAATAATCCAAGTTGCACCAATATCCAAATTAGCAAGTTCTTTATCTAAACTGCTTCGGGTGTTAAAAAATTGCTCTTGGCAAGAACCGTTTAATAAAAGATATTCTCCTTGATGTTCAGAAAGATATTTATTCAAATTTCCTTCATAATATTTTTTTAATTCTCCTATTGTATCTACCATTATAAAAAATGATTCAACTAATTTATAAATTTATTGATTTCTTTTGATAAGACCATTTAGCATATTATCCAACGGTAAAATTATCACAAAGAAATATGCTAAAACAAAAATTAATGGATAAAGATTAAATGTTGGTATCCAGTCTATGCAAGACTGCACTATGCAATTTAAGTTATAATCTTTTTCAAATAAAAAAGCAATAGCTATTAAAAAAATTCCATGTGAAAGTGAAAATTTCCAGGAATTTTTTGCAGGTTTATTTATTAAAAACAATGCCGTCAGGACTAAAGGGATAAAAATTAAATGATTTATACTTGAAATATAAAAGAAAAATGTTCCAATTTCATCGAAGATATATTCTGTTGATCCAAAAATATAAAAATTAAAAAATACTCTCGATAAATAATCCATCGACCAAGTTAAACTGCCCACTAAAGATAAAGAAAGTTCTCCGATTAAAATAAAAGTTGAACGATATAAAATTGCTAAACCAATAATTAATGTTGCATGATTACATAGCCAAAAGATTTGAAACCAAACACCGTCTATGAGAAGCGAATATGCACGCAATAAAAAAATTATGATTAGAATTATTCCCATGCAATTTATCCAAGAATCTTTATTCAATTTAATCACTCTTAATATAGGAATTTAATATTTAAAAGATTATACTTTAAATCTTAATAATGCACCCATTCCTGAAAGTTTTTCAAATTGTTCGCCTTCAGTAGTTTCTGTTGAAACGATTTCAATATTTGAATTAATATTATTTGCTAATTGTTTTAATTCTTTCATTAAGGGTTTGTCAAGAGTTTTTGATAAAATTAATGTGTCAACTGCACCATATTGCAAAGCTTTTTTTATTCCTTCTTCTTTATATTTTACAAAATCCGGTTTTTCTCCTAATGTTGTGAAAAATTTTTCAAGTAATTTTTTTTCGTGAATTATTTCCTGATTTGCTAAAATATCCTGACTTGCTTCAACTAAATCTTTTAATCCGGATTCATCGGTATTGCCTATATCTTTTCTGCCAATTACTTTAATCTGAAGAGGGGTCATCAAATATTCATTATCTAAAAATTCATCTTTTGTCGGAATTGGTCCTCCCACTAAAATTCCTTTTAATTTAGGTTTTTCAAAAAAAAGAGTTTTCATTTCATCAGCAATTCGTTTATAGAAATCTTTGGTTAAACCTTCGGTAATTCGATGAAATCTTTGTGAACTTTGGCCTCCAGCCCTTACTTTACTTGGAATTCCAGAAGACATTTTCTGAAGCAGTTCTATTTTTTTTCCTTCCAAGATTCCAATTGTTGCTTCTTTTCTGTCCATTACTAATAAACCAAAAACTTCTGAAACTTCAAGCATTGATTCTAATGGTTCTAAAATAAATTCTTTATCACATCGGTAAATTCTTACTTTTAATGCCTGAGGGGGCTCAATATCCCACATCTGCAAATTATCCTGCCCTTCGACCATTGAAACATTTCCACAATATATTGCAAGACCGTTTATTGGAGTTTGTTTTAATGTTTTTAGATGTCTTACGATTTTATCCAATGCATCTCCAACATTTTTTCTTGTAGAAGTTGATTTGATATTTTTTGCAGTTGATTTTTCTGCTTCTAATTGT
>DATDUI010000082.1:0-2582 GCA_035290465.1 Candidatus Nanoarchaeia archaeon
ACCATCCATCATAGTTAAAATTTGAGAAACAACTCTTCTTTCAACCTCGCCATGAACCTCTTCACGCTTAGGAGCAATAGCATCAAGTTCATCAATAAAAATAATTGTCGGAGCAGTTTTTTCAGCTTCATCAAAAATATCTCTAATCTTTTTTTCACTCTCACCATAAAATTTAGACATAATTTCCGGGCCATTTAACAAAATAAAATTTGCTTCAGATTCATTTGCAACAGCTTTAGCTAAAAGAGTTTTACCAGTACCAGGAGGACCATAAAGTAAAACACCTTTTGGAGGTTCAACACCCAACCGTTGGAAAATTTCAGGATGTTTCATCGGTATCTCAACCATTTCCCTAATTTTTTTAATCTCTTCACTTAGACCACCAATATCTTCATAATTAATTTCAGGAATATTATCTGAACTAACATCAACTGCTTTAGAATTTAAAACTACCTCAGTATTCTCGGTAATTATCACAGGCAGACAAGGATTAGTTGAAACAACAATAAATCTAATTTGAGTAACACCCCCACCAAGATTCCCCATACCCATACCTCCTAAAATATCACCTAAGTTTCCAAAAATATCATTTAAATCACCCATGCCTTCAGACATTAAATCTTTTCTTCTTTGCACACCGCCTAAAATTACAACATCTCCCTTAACCAAAGTTCTTCCTAAAAGACCTCTACGTAAATTATCCGGATCTCCCTGAACCATAATACCTTGCTGAGCAGGAGCAATAATAACTTTTTTTGCTTCATGAACATTCGCCTTAGAAATTTGAACAACCTCGCCTAATCCTGCACGAGCATTTTTTCTTAAAATACCGTCAATCCTTATTCTTCCTTCACCAATATCCGCAGGATAAGATCTGTCAGCAATAGCAACAGTCTCACGATTACCCTTAATTAAAATAACATCCCCTCGCTTAATATCTAATTCACGCATAATTTCAGAATCAATACGAGCAATACCCTTATATGCATCATCCTGTAAAGCTTCTACAACAATCAATTCAAATTTTTGATTTTTACTCTTACTTTTATCTACTTTTTTATCTTTATCTTTATCTTTATCCTTATCTTTCATTTTGTTTTCTTCTCCGATTTAATGAATTATCAAAATTTAATGATAATCTTCCAGACTCTTCAAAACAAAGTCTTACCATATCATCAAACATTTTTTCTTGTTCTTGCATAAAAGAGACAATTTCTTTTGGTATTGAAACAGCATAACTATTTCCAACAAGTCTCATCTTAACTTTAAATTCCTTATTTTTTAGACTTATAAATTTATTGAAATCTTGTAAATCAACAGGATGAATTATTTGTTCTGAACATTTTGGGCATATCATTGCACGAAGTAAAAAACCATTTTTTACTAATTTTCCTTTTTGCATTTTTATATCACAATTCTTGCAAAGAATGGTATTATCAAATATATCCGCCATCATTAAAAGTTGAATAGATTCATCAACGTATACACTTACAGTATACACAACCTATTTAAATATTGCGGTGAAGGCCTTCAAGAAAATTCCATAAGAAGGATTATAATTTCTAAAATTATAATCATACTCACCAATATCTTCACTGTAATCCATACCCTCATAAAGTTTAACTTCATCACTCTCACAAACAAAACCATCAGCTAACCCCATAAAAACCCCTTCTCTTTCAATTTTGTATGTTAGCTGTTGTTTCATATTATAAAATTCCAATTAATTTATAAAAAAGATAAATAATTGCAAATAAACAAATAAAAGAAAAAATATAAAGAAAATAATCTTTCAAAAAGGTTTTTTTATTAAAATATTTTTTAGGAATAAAAATTGGAATTAAAAATGCTATTCCCCCATGATCTAAATTTCTCTTATTTGAATTTAGATAATTCTGTTTTAAATATTTTCTAATTAAAAAATACAAATATCCTAAAAACAAGATTAAAACAATATAAATACTTTCAATCATTTTTTAACCTACCTTTTATACTCTCAAAAACTTTTATACTGGTATCAATAAAATTATTAGAAATATCTTTTGTTTGCTCTATAATTCCTTTATTAGAAATAAGAGAACTTCCTGTATCAACATAAGAAACTATGCTTAAAGTTCCACCAAATACTTCACCACCAACAAATAAAGCCATAGAACTCAATCCATAAACAACATCTTCTCTCACTTTAATTTGATCCAAAGTATTATAGTATGGAGAAGCTTCAACAATAGGATTATTCAGTTCTGCATTAATTCCATAATCAACATCAATTTGTGACTTTAATAAAATATCATAAGTCTTTAATCCAATCATTTGAGGGAGATTTAAATCGCCATAATTTAGATTATTTCTATATCCCTTTATCAAAGTTGTTCCTATTTCTTGCCTTATTCCACTACTACCCAAAAGACCAATAGGGGTTATAGCATGTCCACTAGGATCCACAAAACTATACGGATTCCCTCTTTCAAAAGCATACCTATTCAACTGTTGTGGATCATATACATTCGGGATTATGCTATCAGGTTGCACAAACATACTCTTATAAGGATCATAATATCTTGCATTATAAAAATATTGCC
>DATDUI010000083.1:0-6416 GCA_035290465.1 Candidatus Nanoarchaeia archaeon
CTCTCATCTTATTAATTCTCCTTCTTGTTTATTTCTTTGAGGATTTCTAGAAAACATTCTCACTGGGTTTTGTATTATTAATTCTCCCTTTTCATTTAATTGTGGAATAAAGTGTTCTGATTCCCAGTTATCAAAATCAAAGAAGACCCCCGATTTCTTTATTATATCAAATTCAAAATTTCTCCGAATGCTTGTATCATTAGAAATATTATTATATCCTAATCCTTGAATTTTCTCTAAGCCATTATAATAATCATTGAATAATATTCTTTTTTCATTGACATTCAAAAAACCAATTTTCTTTAAATTAAGTTTTTCCATTACTAAGAATGGTTTCAATATTTTTTCTCCAAAATATACCCTTTCCTGTTCATTTAATTGTGGAATAAAGTGTTCTGATTCCCATTTATCAAAATCAAAAAAAACTCCTTTTCCATCTTCTGGATCAAATCTAAAATTCCAATAATGATCAGAAGGTTGATACCCCATTAATCTAATTTTTGTAAACTCTTGTTTTATTTCTTCATGTAGTCTTACTCTAATATTTCGATCTAAATTAGAAGGAGAGATTAATTTTTTTCTTTGCATGACTAAAAATGGTGTATTAGATTCTTTTCCAAAATATATTCCAAACATTTTAGGTGCATTTAATCCATTTATTCGTAAATCATTACCAATTAGAAAATTTTTTAAACAAATATCTATACTTTGTGGAGAATGATACGTACTTGATCTTATTGCATGATTCTCCTCAAAATAAATATTGTTATGATCTCCATCTCCGTAATTAATTCCTCGATTAACTCCTTTAGAATACTTTTCAATTTCTTCATCCGTTAATGTTCCAACTAACCCTCTGTCTAAATCTATTGGATAACTTTGTCCTCGATAATTAATTTGATTTCCAACTAAGTTTGCATAATTCTCTTCGTTTGTTGTTCTTTCTGTCATTTTCATCTTTGTTGTTTTTCAAATTTATATTTGAAACTTTTGAAAAATCTATGATTTTTCTTATAATTGAAATAAATAAAAAAAATAAAATTTATAGTGCCTTTTCAAGGAAACTACTTCTTAAACTATCTCTCCAAGATCTTTGTTTTCTAACGCTATCCATAGCTTCATACCATACCAAATCTAATACATCTGTTGAAAAACCAGTATTTTTGCAAATTTGATAAATTTTTAAAGCATCTTTTTCAGTTCTGCAAACTCCTGCAGTTTTAAGCACTTTAGAAAGTTCATCTTCCGGAGTAGATATTCTATAGTTAATCATTTTAATTTAGACCCCCTTTCATAAGATTGTCAAGCATAATTGCTCTTCCTTCTTTTTCGCTAAGTTCTTTTTGCTTATCCCGAAGTTCTCTTTTAAGTAAAGCAACATCTCTCCAACAATTTAATTTTTCATTTAATTGTAATTCAGAAATTTCAATTTGTTTTTGCCGAAGACCATTTCTTTCTTTAAATCCATCAGAATCAACTGCAGTATTAATAAGTAAAAAATTCGTAATTTCTGTTTTCATTTTATCGCATTCATTAATAATAATTTTGCTCAATTCTTCTCTTTGTCTAACCATATCTTGAATTTCATCTATGAATTCTTTTAAAGAATCAAGTTTTTCTTTACCAATCCCTTTAACTGAATCTTCTTCAAAAGAAGGGTTTTTCTGGTTTTCCCAACTTAAAAAGGGTTTTCCACTTTGTATCATGTTTAGTTCCATGAAAGTAGTGACATAATCTGATATTTAAATGTTTCTATTTGTTGTCACTTTCAAGTTAATATTTATTTCTCGCAATCTTTATAAAAAAAAGAGTCATTATTTTTTATGAAAAAAGAAATGAAAAAAACTAATAGTTCAAATACAAATCCTTTATTAAAAACTCCAACAAATTTTGGAGAAAAATCTGCTGATGCAATCACAAAATGGGCTGGAAGTTGGACTTTTATAATAAGTTTTTTTGTATTATTAGGTCTATGGATGTCATCAAACGGATATTTTTTCTTAAAATATTTAAAAGATGGCATTATTGATCCTTATCCGTTTATTTTATTAAACTTGATTCTTTCATGTATTGCTGCAATTCAAGCACCAATAATTTTAATGAGCCAAAATCGTCAAACACAAAGGGATAGAATTAAAGCAAATTATGATTATGCAATTAATCGAAAAGCAGAGCGAGAGGTAAAAGAAATTAAAGAATTATTAGAAAAACATCTTATAAAGGATATAAAATATTTAAAAAAATAATTAATTTAAATTCCCCGTCACATTTGGTAATTTTTCTTCAATAAATTCTATAATTTCTTTTTTAAATCTTGGATTTAGGGATATATTAATATAAGTAAGTAACAAAACAAGATCTTTTAAAGCCAGAATCAAACTCTATAAAAAGTTCTGTAAAATTAGTTCATGATTCAAAGAATTAATCTAATTTCTTAAGTAATCTGATTTTTTTTCTTCCTTCTTCTGTTTTTTCTAATTCCAGATAAACTCTTCTTGCCATAATCAATTGGGCATCTAAAAATTTCTTTAATTCCTTTTTCCAATTAGGATTTTCACGAACAAATAATGCCCATCTTTCTATTTGATCTAAATGTGATTTATCTCGCATTTTTTAATCTTACCTCTTTAATTAATCTTTTAAACTTATTAATCCTCTCTTCATCAAATTCTCCTTGATAAACAATTCTTAGATGTTTTGCATCTTCCATATCTTTATCAGATTTAAGCCAATCTTCTTTAAATGCAATATTTCCCTCAAGAGGTGCAAAATAAATATCCAGCTTAGTAAAAGGCATTTTAATCCTCTCCTTAAGTTGTATTTCATCAAGAATATCTTTTGAAAAATGCAATTCCATCTCTGGAAGATACTCCCCTTTCTTCACATATCTTATGCTTAGATTTTCATCAAGATAATTAAAAATCTCTAAAGCTTCATGTGATTGGATACATTCAAAACCTGCTTTAACAAGAGCATTATGCAATTTTATAAATTTTTGTGGGTTTAACTTTTCAATAATCATATCAATATCTTCTGTTCCCCGACTTCTCCCGCTTGCAATTGCACTAAACCCTGAGCAAATAAAATATTTGCAATGCTTTTCTACAATTTCACAAAAATCTTCTGTAAATTCATCCAAAATGGTTCTATCAGAAATTTCCCTTTTCATAAAATATTTAAGAGATTATTTTTTATAAAACTTTACATAAACTAAAACTTTAAAAAATTCTTTATTCATTTCTAATAATGGCAAAAATAGATATAGAAGAAATAGAAACAAAATGGAAAAAGTTTTGGGAAGAAGAACAAATCTACAAAGCAGACTTAACTGTTAAGGAAATCTTCTCAATTGATACTCCTCCTCCAACAATTTCAGGACACATGCATATTGGTCACGCATTTTCATATTCTCAACAGGATTTTATTGCACGATTTAGAAGAATGTATAATGGAAGTGTATTATATCCATTTGGAACAGACGATAATGGTCTGCCAACAGAAAGATACGTTGAAAAAATTCATAATTTAAAAAGCCAGAGTATGTCAAGAGCCGAATTCATAAAACTATGTTCAAAAACACTTAAAGAACTTACCCCCGATTTTATTCAGGATTGGAAAGATATTGGTATGTCATGCGATTTTGAAGTCTATTATTCAACTATTGATAAAAATTCACAAAAAATCTCACAGGCATCATTCATTAATTTATATAAAAAAGGTTATGTTTACAAAAAATCATTTCCAACATTATGGTGTACTGAATGTAAGACCTCAATTGCTCAAGCGGAGTTGGAAGATAAAGAAGGCAAAACATTATTTTCAACATTAAAATTCAAAATACAAAATAAAGACTTATTAATAGCAACAACACGTCCGGAATTATTAGGGGCCTGCACTGCTATCTTTGTAAATCCAAAAGATACTCGATATAAAACTTTCATCGGAAAAAAAGCAATAGTTCCATTATTTAATTTTGAAGTTCCGATAATAGCTGACGATTCAGCACAAATCGATAAAGGAACAGGTGCATTAATGATTTGTTCCTATGGAGACAAGTATGATGTTGAAGCAATTAATCGTCATGGGTTAAAACCAAGAATAATTATTAACCTTGATGGAACATTAAACATAGAACCATATAAAGGATTAAAAATAAAAGATGCTCGAAAAAAAATTCTTGAAGATTTAAAAAATGCTGGTTTAATATACGAGCAAAAAGAGATTAATCATATCGTTAATGTTCATGATAGGTGTTCTAATCCTATAGAATTCATAGCTACAGAACAGTGGTTCATTAAATTGCTTGATTACAAGAAAGAATTAATCAATCAGGGAAACAAAATTAAATGGTACCCTGAATTCATGAAAAAACGTTATGAAAACTGGGTTAACGGTCTTGAATGGGATTGGAGTATCTCTCGGGAAAGACACTTTGGAGTGCCAATTCCTGTTTGGACATGTAAAGAATGTAATGAAATAATTTTACCTTCAGAAAACAAACTACCAATTGACCCTCTGGAAATAAAAAAAATATGTCCAAAATGTAAAAAAGAAGCTATCGGAGAAAATAGAGTATTTGATACCTGGATGACTTCTTCAGAAAGTCCTCAGATTGTTTCTTCATTAACTAATAATAAAATTAAAATTCCATTTTCATTTAGACCGCAGGCACATGATATTATCCGAACTTGGGCATTTTATACAATTGTAAAATCTTTCTTGAATGAAAATAAACTTCCCTGGAATGATATTGTAATCTCCGGGCATGTAACACTCAAAGGAGAAAAAATGTCCAAAAGTAAAGGCAATGTTATCGCCCCTAAAGACATAATAAAAGAATATGGTGTAGATGCAATGAGATTTGCTGCAGCAAGTTCAAAATTAGGAAATGACTCAGATTATTCTGAAAATGATTTAATTACCGGAAAAAAACTCGTTAATAAATTATTAAATGCTTCACGGTTTGTATTCATGAATTTAAAAGATTTTAACAATGCAAGACCAAAAACCCTTGAAAAGCTTGATGAATTATTCCTTGAAAAATTAAATATCCTCGTCAATAAAACCACTGATGATTTTAAAAATTATGAATATTCAAAAGTAAAACAAGAAATAGAACAATTTTTTATGAATGATTTTTGCAATAATTATCTTGAAATTGTAAAAAAAAGAGTTTATCAAGGAGTTGGAGAAGAAAAACATTCAGCACAATATACCCTTTATACCTCTTTATTTACAATAATAAAAATATTTGCACCAATAATGCCTTTTATTACTGAAGAAATTTATCAGGAACATTTCTGGATTTTTGAAAAATCAAAAAGTATTCATGTTACATCTTGGCCAGAAGCAAAAAAAAGTAAAATTACTTTAGATAAATTAAGCAAATACGATTTATTTATCAAGGTTTTGGAAGAAGTAAGAAAAACTAAAACTCAAAGTAAGAAACCAATGAATGCTGAATGTAGTTTAATCCTTCAGGAAAAAACTTACGATAAACTAAAAAATATGCTCGAAGATTTAAAATCTGTAACAAATGCCCAAGAGATAAAAAGTGGTAAAGGATTTAAAATCTCTTTTTAATAGTTGAAAAATATCTCATAAAAACTTAAAAAATAATATGTAATCTCTTTTTATGGTTAATATTGATTTTTCAATGTTTAGATATAAAAATGGTTTGTTTAGACCAGATGTTAAAAAAAAGGTTCTTTTAATTGAAGATAAATTAGAGAAGAATTTCCCCGATTCAGCATTTTTATCCCCTCGGAAAGACTATTCCTTTCTTGATGAAGATAATTTTATTTTATTATTGTATCAACATGACGAATATAAAAAAGAAATTTATTCTTTTTTATTTAACCCTGATTTAGTAAATCTTCTTCCAGATTATATGTTATCAATGAATGAGAATGATTATCAATTAATTGAAGATTTACTAAAAATACAAATTAACCCCTCTTCAAAATTAAAAAATACAGACGGACTTTTTAAGGAAATTGAAATTCCTTATATTGATTTTTTTTACTTTCCTTTTGGATGATATTATTAGCAGTTTTTGGTACAAAAGGAAAGTTAGGGATTAGATCAAAATTTCAAAAATCACTGTACTTTCCTTTTGGATAATTGTCTTTAGTGGTTCGCGACCAAAAGGTAAGTTAGAAAATAATTCATGTAATAAAATTTTATTTACTTTCCTTTTGGATAATATTATTAGCAGTTTTTGGTACAAAAGGAAAGTTAGGGATTTAAATTAGGATTTCAAAATTATTTTTTAACATTGAAAAGTATATAAACTAAATTTGGTTAAAACATCTATGATAGTTCAAGGAGTCAGTGCTAAAGAGATTCTGGACTCAAGAGAAGAAAAAACAATTTTTGTAACGATAAAAACTAATCTTGGGGATTTTTCTGCAAGT
>DATDUI010000084.1:0-4936 GCA_035290465.1 Candidatus Nanoarchaeia archaeon
AAATAAAATGGAATATTTTAGTAGATGAAGAAATTTCAGGACCAACAGTAGTATATGACCAAAAACAAGATAAAAAACTCGCAAAAAAATTAATGATTGCTTATCGGGATAAAGATTTAGAAAACAGAGAAGAATTTGAAAGATTTAAAGTTTAAAATGAAAATAATAAATAAACAAGAATTTTTACAAAATAAAGAATTTTATATCAAAGAAATAAAAAATGGAAAAATTTTCATTTACCCGACAGATACTATTTATGGCATTGGATGTAATGCAAAAAATAGCGAATCAATAAAAAAATTAAGAGAAATTAAACAAAGAGATAAAAAGCCATTTTCTATAATTGTGCCGTCAATTAAATGGATTAATAAACACACAGAATATAATAAACAATTCAAAAAAGAATTAAACAAATTACCAGGAAGATTTACATTTATTTTAAAACCAAACCAAAAACTAAAAGCAAGATATCCTCTTAAATTACTTATACCCGAAAGAAAAAATATCGGAATAAGAATTCCAAATAATTGGTTTAGCCAAGAACTATCAAAAATAAATATAATCTTTGTAACAACAAGCGTAAATATTACAGGAGAAAAACACATGACTAATTTAAAAAATATCAATAAAGGAATAATTGACAAAACAGGTTATATTATCAACGAAGGAACAATAGACAATAAACCCTCAACAATAATTAGCTTAATAAAAAATAAGAAAATAATTCGAAAATAAGTTTTTATTTTTTCTCCATTCTATCAACAAAACCCTTTAAGAATTTTTTATGTTGATCATTATCTTTGATTTCTCTAAGTTTATAAAATACAACTTTACCTTCTTCAGCTTTATCAGTTTTAGCAGTGCTCATAATTCTACTATTCATAGTTGGGCTAACTAAAACTTCACCATGAGATAAAGAAGAAATCTTTTTAGCAACAGACATTAAATCACCAAGACCCATAAACATAAATTTTTCATCATCCTCTTTAATAATCATTGGGCCATAATTTAAAGAAACACCAAAGTCAACTTTTTGTTTAAAAAATTTATTATGATGACTTAATGAATTAATAATATATTGAGAGATTTCTAATGCAGCCTTTTCATTCTTAAATGTTTTAGTTTTTCTCGGAATAAGAAGGAAAAATAAATAATCTTGATTTTCATATGTTGATGCTTTTTTGCTATAAGCAAATTCATTAATATTTTGCAATACTTGTTCAACACCACTAATTTTATCTCTAAATTCTCCAAAATTTTTTAATTTTAAACAAACTAAACCTACATCCTGCTTATCACCTTCAATAGATAAAGATAATTCAGCCTTATTTTTCGAAGCCACAAAAGTCTTTTCTTTAACATCCTTTTCTTTTGAAACAGACTTTTCTTTTTTATTTGAAGTAATGTAACCAAAGAAAGTTTTCTTGTAACCTTTTTTGAAGATAATAAAAGCAACAAAAAGTAAAATCACAATAATAAAACCCCATACAATCGGATAAGAAACAAAATCAAGGACCATAGATGAAGGATCTTTAACATCAATAGCTCTGCCAGTAAGCATAACACCTGAAATTAAACTACTCTCACCATCAGCAATAATCTCAACTTGATACTCACCATTTGGAGCAGTAAGAACAAACTTTTCAACCCCACCAACAGCTAAACTTACAGGAACTGTTACAGAATCATTACCAATCTTAACAATAACCGAATCATTATAAAAAACATTACCAATATTCTCGATAAAAAGAGTTTTATTAATTAACTCAGCTTTAACATTTTTATTTTCCAAAATAATTACATTTATTTTTTGGATAATCATTTCAGAAACAACCTCAACATTCCATACAGCAACAGATTCATTTGGGATTATAACATATTCAAAAAATTCATCTGTTGACAACTCTTTTTCCTCAACTAAAATACCCTCATCATTAACAACAGAAAAAACAACAGAAGATGAAATTTTTTCACCGGTTTGATCATGCAAAATACCTTTAATTTTAAAACTGGTTCCGGGCATAACATTAACATTTTCAGAAACAATCTCTAAATTAGTCGGAACTTGCAAAATCTGAAGATTATAACTCATAAGACCATTATTAGTAATAACATCTTCCTCATCTTTTTCATAAACCTTAATATTCACAGTATATTCACCTGCTTTAGTTTTTTCAAGTAAAGAATAACTAATAGTAAAATATCCGTTGCTAATAATTTCTGAAATCAAAATCTCTTCAGAATCAAAACCAACTATCTTTGCTTCAACAAATCCTTCAACTAAACCGCCATTTTCTTTTTTTGCTTCTCCATTAATAATTAAATTTTCACCGGGAATAAAATCTGATTTCTCATCTAAAAGTTCAACATCAATTAAAGTTGATACTTTAAAATCATTAGTTAATACTTCCCCTAAACCAGATTGAATATTACAAGAACCGGAAGATTTAAACTCTTTAATTAAAGGAAGTGTCATTTCAATTCCAATTTCTTCACCACTTTTTAAAGTTAAATATTCCTGAGGGATTTTTGTTTTCTTTCCATTACAGACAAAATTCATATTAAAAAAGTTACTTAAATCTTCTAATGTCACAACTTTAAAATTCAAATTAACCGTATCACCCAAATTATAGATTTCATTAGGCTGTTCAGTAATTAAAATTTCAGCTGAAACTAAAGAAGTCAAAATTATTCCAAAGATTAGTAATGCTATTATATTCCTCATTTTTATTAAACACGGAATTGATATTTATAAATATTTGTAGAAAATAAAAAAAATTGAATACAAGATTTTAAATGAATATTTTTAAAGATATATATTTATAAAGAATAGAACCTACAAAATAACATGGTGATGAGAGGTGAAGCGAGTTTAATTACTCACTTGACAGAAGTTAAAGAGGGTAAAAGACGTTTTGAAAACGCTTTTGAATCTATTTCTCGTATGATTTTTGAACCAGGTTTTGAAAAAATTAATGTTAATGGAAAAACAACTTTTGATTTTAATATTTTTAGGAGAGCAGATAAACCCCTCATTGGAATGTATGACGAATTAAATCAACTGGTGGGATTTATTAAGGATGGTGCCGACGGAGGATCCGCAAGAGAAAGAGCATTTATTTTAGTAGGAGAACCTGGAAATGGTAAAACATTTTTAGTAGAATATCTCTCTAAAGAATATAGAGAATTTACAAAAACTTCTGGAAATGAAAGATACACATTCAAATTTAAAGGATTGGAAAATATTGCAGGTTTTGATAAAGAGGCCAAAGAAATTGAATCTCAAACTTATGAAGACCCAATGATTCTTGCAATGAATTTATACCAAACAAAAGATGCAAATAAAGAACAATTAAGTAAATTCGGATTCACTGACTCACAAGTTGAAGAATTTTTTAGAAACTATAGACCATTAGGAGCATGTAGTGAATACATTTTAGGAAAAATCAGAGAAAAAACAAATGGAAACCCACAAGAGATAATTAATGACCATATTGAAATAGTTAAAGTACCAATAACAGAATCATTAGGAACTTTAACTGGAAAATATCCTGCAAAAGATAAAATTACTTCTTCAGCAGTAGATCTTCTAGGAGATGAATCAATACAAAGAATGATGCTTCTTACAGATACAAACAATCCGTACAAATTTGACTTAAGAAGAGGTGCACTGTCAAGAGTTGCAGGAGGGGGAATTCATTTTTCAGATGAAATATATAAAAATAAAAAAGATTTAATACAAGTTTATTTAGGAGTAATACAAAATAGGGCAATTGAAGTTGATGGATACAAATGGCCAATGGATGCATTTATAATTGGAACATCAAATAATGCAGAATTTGCAAAATTCCAAGAGTCAAAAGAAGAAGCACCAATAATAGATAGATGCGATATATGTTATGTTGCACACAATACGGATTATAAATTACAAAAACAACTAACTTCATATGCAATTGGAAACCTTAAAAGATTAAAAACTTTCGGAGGAGATAATTTACATGTTGATCCATTAACAAATTATTCACTATCAGTTGGGACAGTATTAACAAGATTACCAAGATCAGATAAATTAACACCTGAAGAGATGATGAATTTAGCAGCAGGAGAAGTAGCTGGAGAAAAAAGTCTAAAGACATTAACTGATTTAATAGATGATTTAAGTTCAAACCCTGACGTCACAAAAAGATTTGGACAATCAGGTTTTACACACCGAAATTTAGAAAGAACAAAATCAATTTTAACAAAAAGCCCAGAAACACAAGAAGGAAGATGTATCGTTGCTAAAGATGCTTTTGGAGCATTAAAAAGAGTTATACTAGATTGTGTACCCGAAGCTAGTCAAAGAACAAAATATCTAGAAGATGTCAAAACAGCAGAAATCCTTTACTTAGGCCAAGTTAAACAAAGAATTTTTGATGCATATATGGATGAACCGGAAGCAATTGTAAAAGAAGTGAGAAATTATGTAAATATGGTTGTAGCATTATCCGGAGACAATCTCCCAAAAGATAAAATGTTAAATTATAAAGATCCACAAACAGGAAAAATTGAAAAAATTAAAGTAGATGAAAGATGGATTAATTCAATTGAAGGAAGAATTGGGTTAAAATCAAAAGAACAAAGTGCAAGTTTTAGAAGTACAATACTAAAAACATATGCTCAAAGAATGCAAACTGATCCAAAATATAATTTTATGGATAACACAACACTGGTAAAGGCAATTACAGATACAAGATTTGAATCAGATATCGGAACAGAATCAAGTTTAGTAGGAGCATTAGCAAATAGAACAAATGAAGAAAATGCAAAAGTCAGAACAAGAATGATAGAAACAATGTTAAATAAATTAGGATATTGCCCAACTTGTGCAGATAAAACAATACAATATTTTGCAGAAAATGCTCGAGGACCAAAAGCATAATTTTGATTTAAAGAA
>DATDUI010000085.1:0-4211 GCA_035290465.1 Candidatus Nanoarchaeia archaeon
GTTCTTATTGTTAACAATCTTATAAAAAATTTATATTTGAAAAATGAAAAATAAAATCATATCAACATTGGCTGGAATTTTATTAGCTGGAAGTGTAGCTGGTTGTACTGTAAATCCTAATGCTACTTTTTGGCCGACTGGGCCTCCTCCTGCTGGTTCTGGTGGTTGGGGTTTAAGGACTTTTGCTGCAAATGGTGAAGCATTAAATGGCAAACCTTTGACTCCTGAAGCTAAACAACATATTTTGAATGGTGCAGATTACTTAGATAATGCCGAACGACAACAAGAAATTAAGAATTATCAAAAGAGAGAGCATAATTTTCAAAGAGAAATGCAAAAGGATGAACATACATTTCAAAGAGGAATGAGAGATGAATCTCGAAATAATTCTTGGGAGAAAAAAGAATTTAATTCAGGAGAACAAGATTTTTCAAGTTTAAGAGAAAAAATAAGAAAAAAGAATGATTTTCCGATAAAGGATTTTTATACTTCTGTTTGGAAAGATTTAAATCAAGATAATCAAATTACGGGAGATGAAATTTTTGAAAAGAAAAATATTTTTTATTACAATGAAAATGTATGTGTTAATATGTTTGATCATCTTTCTTCTCCTGGAACTAATGTGCAAATAATTGTTTATGGTCCTACTGGTAAAGTTGTTGAAAGAGAGAATTATAATTATACCATTAAATCTCCTTCTGATCTTGGATTTAATCTTATTATTGGTTTTTCCCGTGATTCTTTAATTGAATCTGGTGGTTTTGGCAAATATAATGTTAAAAGAATAAATAATGGATTTATTGATGGAGATATTGAATTTCATGTTCTTTCAAATAATAAATCTTATTTGTAGATAAATTATCTTTAAATTTAATTGTTTTTTAATGAAATATTTATAAAACACATTTTCTTCTATTTATATATGAAAAAGGCAGGGGTGAATGTATTAATTTTTAATTTATTATTATCAATAATTGCAATTTCATTTAATATGGGTTTTGTGAGTGGTATTGCTCCAACAATAAATGGTCTTTATAATGGGCAAAGTATAACCAGTGATAATACTATTTATGAATGGTCTAGTTCGCTTTCTGAATGGGTTGCAGTTGGTTCTGCTGATTCTTCAACAACAACTACTAAATCTACTTCAGGAAATGTTAATATTGGGAGGGAATATACCCTTGGTGAAACCCCTAAAAAAACTACTCCTTCATCCTCTCCGACTCCCAGTAGTAGTGGTTATACCCTTAGTGATGAAGAGATTAAAACATTTGATTTCGGTAAATTTGATAAAGCTGCTTCATCTGATAAATCTGGGGATGCCAAAACTACTCCTGATAAAGAGACTAATTTTTTTTCAAATATTATGCAAAGTTTTACTTGGGCTGGTGCTGTTTATGCCGGTGTTCAAACTGTTGGAAGTATTCTTGGATGGGAGAAAAATCAAGTTAGTGCTGCTTCAATTGCTCTTGCTAGCGGTACTTTTGTTGGTACCACTATAAATTCATTATGGGGAAAAGGCGGGACTTTTACTGCTGAAGGCAGTGCAGGATTAAATCCATTATATTCTGCGGGTATTGGTCTTGCTGTTTCTGCTGTTGTTTATTATTATTTATATAAAGATACTAGTGAAAAAATTGTTACATTTGAATGTAAAAACTGGGACGCTCCTACTGGTGGGGATGATTGTGAAAAATGTAATGCTCAAGATGGTGGATTACCTTGCAGTGAATACCAATGCAGAAGTTTAGGTCAATCTTGTCAATTATTAAATGATGGTGAAGTTAATGGCAGTGAATTATCTGAACTTAAATGTGTATGGGTTAATAGAAATGATGTTGAGTATCCTATTATTACCCCGTGGGAAGGTGCTTTAACAACTGGTTATTCTTATTCTCCAGACAATAGTATTTCTCCTCCTGATAAAGGTGTTAAGATTATTGATAAGAGTTCTAAAGATGGATGTGTAAAACCTTTTAGTCCAATTTCATTTGGTGTTTTAGTTGATGAACCTGCAAAGTGTAAAGTTGATTATACTCGAAAAGAAAAGTTTGAAGATATGTCTTATTTCATGGGTGGAAATTCTTTATTTAGATATAATCATACTCATTCAATAAGTTTGCCTGATAGAAGTGCTTTTGAAGTTGAAAATTTGACTGTGCCTTTTGATGGAGATTATGAATTATATATCCGGTGCCAAGATGCAAATGGCAATTATAATCCTGCTCATTTTGTGTTTAAATTTTGTGTTGGCGAGGGTCCTGATACAACTGCTCCATTAATTGTTTCAACTAATCTTTTGAATGGTATGCCTATTGCATTTAATCAAAGTTCTATTGATTTGGAGCTTTATGTGAATGAACCTGCAGAATGTAGATGGAGTCATAGGGATCAGGCATTTGATAAAATGGAAGAGAATTTTACCTGTTCTTCTAGTATTTTTGAAATGAACGCTCAAATGCTTTACACATGTCAAACTACTTTAACTGGATTAAAGGACGAAGTTGAAAATAAATTTTATTTTAGATGTAAAGATCAACCTAAAGTTAAAAAAGAAGGGGACAGAAATGTTAATTCTGAATCTTATATCTTTAGCTTAATTGGTACTCGACCTCTAGTTATTAGTTCTGTTGGTCCAAATGGAACTATCAAAGATTCTACTGATAGTGTTAAGGTGACTTTAACTGCTAGAACGACGGCTGGATATAGTGATGGATTAGCTTATTGTTATTATAGTGATACTGGTGAAGAAGATAGTTATATTCAATTTTTTGAGTCAAATTCATATAAGCATGCTCAAGATTTGTATCTTTCTGCTGGGGTTTATAATTATTCAATTAAATGTCTTGATTTAGGCGGTAATTCTGATCTTGACTCTGTTGGTTTTACTGTTGATACTGATACTGATGCTCCTATTATTGTTAGGGCATATCATGAAGAAAATTATTTGAAATTAATTACCCATGAAAAAGGTAAGTGTGTTTATGATCCTACAAATTGTAACTATCTATTTACTGATGGGTTAAGCTTAACTGTTATTGACGGTGTTAATCATTTTACTGATTGGAATACTGAAGTGAATTTCCATGTTAAATGTGAAGATGAATTTGGGAATAAACCTGCTCCTGATGTTTGTAGTATTATTGTTCGTCCTGGCGAGGATTTAGTGAAAAATGAGTAAAATTGTTGATGAACAAGTTGTGAGGAAATTGATTAATGAACGATATGAAAATAATAAAGTTTTTACCATTTGCGGTTTAATTGGTTTGATTATTTCAATTTTTTTTGGTTCTATGAGTCTTACTGGGAAATTTATTTTGGAGTCTGATTCTCCTTCGATTATTACTGGTTCAATAATTTTATTTTTTGTTTCATTCTTTTTTATTTTTTTAGGCAATCGCAATAAAATAAATAATTTATTTATTAAGGATAAGGGTCAAATGCAGTTGTCTTTTGGGATGATTTTTTCGATTATTTTAATTATTTTATTTTTGGCTTTTACTTTTTATGCTATTGGTAAATTTTTGGATATTCAAAATTCTATTCAAGTTGGAAAATTTAAGGATAAACTTCAAGCTGATATAGATAAACTTTGGAAAGGGACGCAGGGTTCGCAGACTGTTGAGTATAAATTGCCGTCAAGTGTGAAAAAAGTTTGTTTTGTAGATTTTTCTGTTTCAGGTAATGGTGTAAATCTTAATTTATATAATCCTTTAAAAAGTAGTTTTTATGGGTCAGAAAATATGGTGTTTTATCCTGTTGGTTCTGCTCAGGGTTTAGATTCTGTTATTATTAATCATATTTATTTGGATGAAATTGTTAAATCTGAAAATCCTTATTGTATTGATGTTATTGATGGAGATGTTAATATTCATCTTGAAAAAGATTATGGGCAAGCAACTGTTTTAGTTACAAGATAGTTTCGGGTATTTCAAATGTTAAATTTAAATTTTAAAAATAGCGGGCGTGGTTATTTGGAAATTTCTTTTTCGTGGTTTTTTGCTGTTCTTGTTGGGATTATGATTTTGTCTTTGGCGATTTTTGCGGTGACAAAGATAATAAAAGTTGGGCAAACTGCTCAGGATGTTAAGGTTGGTAAAGAAATTGGTATTTTATTGAATCCTTTGGAAACGAGTTTTGAGGTTGGTAAGACTACTTCTTTATCTTTGCCTGTTGAAACAAGAATTTTTAATAAGTGTTCAAATAATGGG
>DATDUI010000086.1:0-6097 GCA_035290465.1 Candidatus Nanoarchaeia archaeon
TGGTACCCATTACTAATTAAAATTTTATTCATAATCAACCTTCCAGTCCTTCCATTTCCGTCTAAAAAAGGATGTATACTTTCGTATTTTCTATGAAATTCAAAAGCCAAGATTAACGGATGAATTTTATTTTTATTTTCCTTATACCATTTTAATAAAGTCACTAACTCAGATTCTACCTTTTCAGGGGAGGTAGTTATTGAATTACCTACAACATTTTGGACTTTTTTAAAACCTCGAGGATAAAAAACTCCTTTTTGCATTTCCAAATCTTTTGTTAAAACATGATAGAGTTTTTTTATAGAAGTAATATTAAATTTAAATGATTTTTTTAAATAATCATATGCCTCAATTGAATTCTTAACCTCTTTAACTTCATTTTTATCAGAATATTTAGTATCACCCTTATCGATAATTTCCTGAACTGCTTGTGGAGGGATTTTGGACCCTTCAATATTATTTGAATTAAAAATAAATTCTTTTGCAAATTCTATACCTACCATTTTCTGACAATTCTTAGCGTCAATTAGGTTATTTAATTTAATAGAGGATAATTCTATCTTTTCAGGCAATTTTTCATTATGAGATATCTTAGAAATAATCTGACTTAGGTATTTTTTTCTAAACTCAAACTCTTCTTTTGTTATTGATTCTATATTGTCTAATAAGAATTTTTCTTTATTGAGAGTTGGCGACTGTAGACCCATGCTTTTCTTAATAACACATGATTCTCCCATAAAAACTATTTTCTTTACGAAGGATGCATAGTTATTACTTTTTGTTTTTTTAATTTCTATATGGCTCATGATTATTATAGGTCAGTTTTATTTAAAAACCTTACTATTTGGGCAGGAAATAATATAATTTATATCGAAGGAATAGTTCATTTTTATAACCTTTTTGGCATGAATAGATGGGAAAAATATAACCTTTTTGGCACGAATTAATTCCATTCTTAGTTGCTAATTTTATCTCTAGATTAGGGGTTTAGTCTAATGTCCCAGAATGAAAAATTTTAATTCATATTGCTTAAACGCAATATGAAAAGAAAAAAATAAACGCCTCAGACGGCTCAGAGAATTTTTGAGAAAATTCTCTGGGACTTCAACAGGCAGTGCAGTTGAAGTGTCCTAAAAATTTTATAAATAAAATTTTGGGAACTTAAACTCCATGGGAGTATAAAGTAATTGAACCCTAGAAAATAATTTTTGAATTTAGTCCGATGTCCCCCTGAGAATAAATTAATATCTTCCTTTTCAGTAAGATATTAAAAATATACGCCTCAGCCGAACGATAGACAAAAATATACCAATTTCCATTATTTCTCGAAAATGTCTGAGTTTCAGTTCGAGACTGGAATTAAAAGTCTTTAACTAAATTATAGACTCTCATAATTTCATCGGCATACTCTTTTTTATACTTTTCCTTTAAAATTTCTTTTAAAGCTTTATCTAAGTCTCTTCTGTTGATTTTTTCCAAATAATTATTTATTTCTAATTTATTAAGGAGTAAGTCTGAATTGTTCTTTAAATCCTTTTTTACATCATTTGGGAAGCTTTCATTTAGAAATAACTTTATTCCTCCCCCAATCATTATCTCTTTTAATTTTATGTCTTGAATTTGGTGACTTAAAATTTTTGAAATAAAATTTATTTTAGTTTCCTCATCAAAAATAGTTATATTCTCTTCATTTAAATTTAAAGACGAAACAATCATAAACTCAAAAAACAAATATTCTTTAAATCTTAATTTCTCTCTGTTGTCGAAGAAATAAGCCCTAATTTCATCATTATCTTTTTTATCATAAATCTTTTTTCTAATTATCTCATTATCTTTCTTAATGAGGGTAGATACCTTACTATCTACAAATTTCTTAAAAATATCAAATTTTCTAAACCCTTTCTTTAATTCATCCCTATTCTTAATATATATTGGAGTCCAAGTCTTTCCCAAATTAATAAAATTCTGGTCTTGGAAATATTCAAATATGGAATTTTGATAGAATCCATTATTTTCAAAAAGAATTTTTCTGCTATCTTTATTTAATTTAGTGTATAATTTTGGAACTACAATAAAATATTCTGAATTGGAAATACTATTAAGGTTGTTAATATTGATTATTTCTTTTGTTATTATTTCCCTTATTATTTTCTCTCTATCTCTTAATTTTTTTAATTCTTCTTCCTTATCAGATAAAAGTATTTTTACGTTTTCATTTGTCTCAGTAGTATTAGATAAAATCTCATCTTCGTGTTTTGGTTTGTTAATATTTATTTCAAATTTATCGATTATTTTGACATGGATTAGACTAAATATGTTTGATATACTAAGAGTTATATTCGCTACAATTTCAACCAGTTTTATTATAAGGTTCATTCTTTAGTTCCTTTAGAAGTAATCAGAGAGCATAGTCGTCTCTGACCACCTCTCTTCATTGAATTATTCACATATTTGAACTTTTTATATTTAACTATTATTTCGCCCAACCCAAATGTTCGGCAATTAGCTTTATATCATACTCATTTATCAAGTTTTGAATATCTGACAAATAAAAAGAAAGAATTATTGCCAAAAGTAGAGAGTTAACCTTCAATATACCATTAATGTAATCTTGAACAGATAGCATTTCAGCAAATGGTTTATTCTCGTGTGCAACGTCATTTCTTAGAATAAATCCTTTTTCAACATCATAATCTAAATATTCTTCAAAAATAATTCTTGTTTTAGGACTATCTACGAACTCTTTTTCAAAACTTCCCAAGACATAAAGCATATCTGAGAGACTTATTTCTTCTGTTTTGTAGAGCTTGGAAATCTTTTTCTTTTTTTCGTCATCCCAATTAGCCTTAAGTGAGTTTAACTCTAAATCTTCTATCATAAGGTAAAGGTTATCTATAAACAAGCGAGGCATTAATTCGCAAAAAGTTCTATAAAAATTAGAAAGTGTATATTTATCAAAATTAGGAAATATCTGGGAGAGTTTTATCTCTCCTTCTAAAATCTTCATCATTACACCCATAATAACATTTTGCTTATCTATTGCTAAGAATACTTGACGCTTAACAAAAAGTTCCCTTTCAGATAACTCTTCGTTTACTCCCGTAATCCTTTCTCTTTTCGCTTTATTAATTATTAATCTGTTTGGGAATTTTTTCTCTAAATAATTCTTTAATTCTGAAAAAACCTTTTTTATTTCAAAGTATCTCTTTTTCTCATCTTCTTTAAGATATTTCAAATGGGTTTTTTCTAAATTATTAAAATCAAATTTCCCTTCCTTAATTAGTTTATTAATAATATCTTTAATTTGTTGTGCAGTCAAATGCTTCATAAAGTTCACACAAATATAAACTATTTAACACTTATTCTTCTTGTGTTTTACATAGTCCCAACCTAACTAAACTCTGTATCTCACAATATCTTAATATAATAACATTAACTTCGCCAATTAAATAAAGAATTGAAAACTTTAGGGGAAAGAAGCGAAGGGAACATT
This sequence comes from Candidatus Nanoarchaeia archaeon, assembly GCA_035290465.1. Lineage (GTDB taxonomy): Archaea > Nanobdellota > Nanobdellia > Pacearchaeales > GW2011-AR1 > GW2011-AR13. Next base: position 3,494 of record DATDUI010000086.1, read on the forward strand.
CGCAAATGACTAAAAGAAAGTTAGAAATTCATTTCAATCCAGCGAAATGTCAATGCAAAAGGTGTCAAAAGAAGCTATTTGGATGTTAAGAGGAAATCAAAGGAAAGAAGTTTTTCTTAGTCTACCAACCGAACCTTTTATGGCAAATAAGCTTAGAAAAAAGCTCGAACATACAATTAGCCTTAGAGAAATGAGCAGACATTTAAGAGACTTCGAAGAACAGAAATTAGTCGTTTGCCTTAACAAAGATGACCCCTACAATAAACTCTATTATATTACTGACAAATGTAAGAGGTTGCAGAAAGAATTGGTTAAACTGACTTAATTGTCTTGGACCCTTGTCCTTCTATTTTCTCTATTTCAGGTAAACCAATACGACTAAGATAGTAGGCAAATCTCTGAGAAAGGTCCTCTCTGTAAAGTTCTTTCATAGAACCAATATAATGTTTTTTTAATATTTCATACATCACCTTCGTGGGAATAGTATAATATTGTTTAAAATCTACAACTAATTCGGGAATTTTAAGTTTTTTATCTTCCTTCAGAAAATGATATCTTGCATTATTATTTCTCTTAATTACATTCCATCTTTCGGAGTTATATTGTTCACGGGTTATTCTTAACTTTTCTAAATGCTTACCTTGCTTTACTAACTCTGCAATATAGGCTGGGCAGACTAAAACAGAATCTATTACCTTATCTTGTTTTCCTCCATTGTTTTCATTTCTATCTTTATAATCTTGTTGTAAATCACAGGCTTGTGTTAGAACTACAAAGAAGGGAATAGTTATCTGGTCTATTTTTATTTCTTCTGTTTCTGAATCAAGAAAAGCCCACCTTACATAATCAAATTTTTGAAATAAATCTCCTTGGCAAATATGAATTTTCTCAGAAGTTTTATTATACATTTTAATTAGAAGAAAGTTTATAACTAATAATTTCCGCTTTCATTTCCATATTATTATATTTACTTAAGTCAATTTTTTCTTTCTCAGACTTAACTTCCTTAGACTTAAGAGAAGTAATAATTTTAGTTTTTACTTCTTTTTCTGACGTAGAAATAGTATTTGTTGCACGGGCAGTATTTAGTGCAAATTCATTATAAAATTCTAAATTAGCTATCATCATTCTTCTGTCTCCATAATATTTCTCAATTTATTCCCTATACATTTCTCAAATAAGGAAGTTATTCTCTCATTTAAGACTTTTATTTTATCCATAACTTCTTTTTGATTAAGGGCATCGTTTGTATAGCCATCGATATCTAAAACAAATTCCTTACGAAGTATCTTCCCCGGATATAGGCTGTTTGGTATCCCATATTGGAATCTTAAACTATATTCCCCTTCCAATATTTCGAGGACACTAATTGTTCTTGAGAGATTCTTATCTTCAATGAACTCTAAATTTTTTGTCAAAGAGTCATCTATATAATCTTTAAAGTTAAAAGTATCTTCTTCTTCGAGAGATATTTGATTAACATATCTTAATCCCACCCTCGTAGAAATAATTTCTCCAAAGACGTTTTTTAAACTTTCCAATAAAGTTTTCAGAGTCTTTTCAAGAGATTCAAAACAATCATATTCTAAAAATTCTAAAGTCATATTGTTATGCTCAACAGAGGCAATTCTTTTTTTATTCTTACTAAAAAAAGTCCATTTTAATAATTCTTTATCTTTGAATTCAACTTTTTGGTCTTCACCAACACTGAACTCAATTATCTTTCCAGGTGACTCTTGCAAAATGGGGAACTCTGATTTTATTGCTTCTTGAAACTTTTTAAGTAACTCTTGAGAATATTCTGTTATTTGCGGGTAATCAATCCTAAAAATAACATTTGTTAAAAAGTTCTTTTTATACATTTTTTGCACTCCATCCACCATATTTAATCTAAAATTTGAGACTTTTTAACCCTTTTGCAATATTATTCTTCAGAAAAAGCCTTCAAGTCCTCAGGTGCGAACTCTTCAAATTGTGGCAGGAATTTCATCTCTCGTTTTCTCTTTAAGGGATTAATCTTAGTATGAACATCAAAGAATGAACCAACTTTCTCAAATTTTCCCGTCCTAAAGCCCATATTGTATGTATACATTTTCTTATTCACAATTTCCTCTTCTCCCCAGAGATGCTTTTGAGTAATATTTGGATTTGTATTTCCTGCAAAAACATATCTTATCGGAGTTCCGTCCAGTTATTCAACGCCATAAATCTTTTCTCTAACAAAAGCACCAATCTTATTTTTGTAAACTACTTTAAACTGTCCAAGCTCATTTCCAATTTCAAATTCTCTTTTAAATTTTCCTACGCCCTAGCTAAACCTCAGACCGGGTGCTAAAAAATTTGAAAAATTTTTGGCAACACAAAATGCGAAGCATTTTGTCGTAATTGAACCCGTAGCAGACTAAAATTCCAACTGGAATTTAATTCATATTGCTTAAACGCAATATGAAAAGAAAAAAATAAACGCCTCAGCCGGGAATTGAACCCGGGTCTCCTGCGCGACAGGCAAGTGTCTTAGCCATTGGACAACTGAGGCAATACAATTTTAATAACAATTTGATTTTTAAAACTTTTTCTTTTAAGAAACTTGATATTGTCTTTGAA
>DATDUI010000087.1:0-8197 GCA_035290465.1 Candidatus Nanoarchaeia archaeon
ATTTAATCAAAATCTAAAAAAATTAAAAATTAAAGCTGAAGTATTTATTGGCGGAAGTTTTGCAAAAAAAACTGTAATAAAAAAAGATTCTTATGATGTGGATGTATTTGTCCGTTTTGATAAAAAATACGACGACAAAGAAATTTCAGGATTAACTGCAAAAGCTTTGAAAGGATTTAAAAATCTCTTAAAAGTTCATGGATCACGGGATTATTATCGAGTGATTATTAATTCTGAACTATATATTGAATTAATCCCTGTAAAAAAAATAAATAGTCCGGAACAGGCAGAAAACATAACTGATTTATCCTACTCGCATGTTAAATATATTAATAAAAACATTAAATCTCCGGAAATTTTAAATGACATAAAAATTGCAAAAGCATTTTGTCATGCCAATCATTGCTATGGAGCAGAATCTTATATCGGAGGTTTTTCAGGATATTCTTTAGAATTATTAGTCTATTATTATAAAGGTTTTATAAATTTCTTAAAAGCAATGAACAAAGTAAAAAAAGATAAATTGGTGATTGATATTGAAAAATATTATAAAAATAAATCTGTTGTTTTAATGGATATAAATAGTTCTAAATTAAATTCTCCGATTATTTTAGTTGACCCCACATATAAACAGCGTAATACTTTAGCAGCGTTATCACAGGAAACCTTTGATAAGTTTCAGGAAGAATGTTCAAGATTTTTGAAAAATCCCTCTATAAAATCTTTTGAGGTTCAAAAAACAGACCTTGAAAAAATCAAAAGTGATGCAATAAAAAAGAAAGATGAATTTGTCTTGCTGGAATCAATGACCCCTAAACAGCCAGGAGATGTTGCAGGGAGCAAATTATTAAAATTTTATAAACATCTAAGTGAAGAACTAAATAATTCTTTTGAGATTAAAAATAAAGGTTTTAATTATAATAAAAAGCAATCTGCAAGATACTTTTTTGTAGCAAAAAAAAGAAATGAAATTATATTTGAAGGACCACTTATTAAAGATAAAGAAAGTGTTTTAAAATTCAAAAAAGAACATAAAAAAACTTTTACAAAAGAAGGTAAAATTTATTCAAAAGAAAAAAATCTATTTAATTTACCTCAATTTATTGAATTTTGGAAAAATAAAAATTCAAAGAAAATTAAAGAAATGTATATTGAAAAACTAGAAATAGTAGAATGATTATTTCAATAAATATTTTTATGCAATTTATTTTAATTTTTCTGATTCTCTTAAAGCTATTACTTTATTATACCATACTTCCGCTAATTCTGGGTTTAATCTAATTGCTTTATCAAAATCTGTTATTGCTTCCTTATATCTTCCTAATTGACTCTTAGCTATTCCTCTATTATTCCATACAGCCTCTAATTCTGGTTTTAATCTAATTGCTTTATCAAAATTTTTTATTGCCTCAAGATAATCTCCCAAATTATTTTTTACGCTTCCCTTATTATTAAGACATCCTGCTAAAAATTCTGGAAGTTTTATTTTTTTTGATTTAGCAGGTGGATACATCAAAGTGAAATTATATTTCGAGGTATTTTCCAATGGAATATTTTGTTGTGTATCATTATAGCAAGTTAGTGTATGGCAAATTGTAGAGTATGCTGTTAAATTAATTCCTTCAACTGCTCCGAAAGCCCACATTAGTCCGGTTAATGCAGTGCATTGTCCGACTTTATCTTCATCATATAATATTTTTTCTATTGCAATCGGTACACTTTTTTGAGTTTCATCATAAATGTCTTCATTATTTCGATACATCCATTCATGCATTGCAAATATTTTGCAAAATTGAAATTCAGGTATAGAATATTTATATTCTTGATGATATTCTAGAAGTTCTTTATATTTTGGACTGTTTTTGAATTTTAGAATAAGTTTTTCAAAATTTTCCTGTGCTCTATATAATTCTTCAATATTTTTAAAATCATGACTTGCAAGCATTATTGCAGTTGGTTCAGATACACACGTTCCTTTATCTTTAACCTCGTTAAACAATCTTTCTTCAAGTTTTGATATTTCTTTTGAAGTCATTTTAATTTATTTAAATAAATCCAGTATAAATTCTTCTTCTGATTTTACTTTTTTATTATTAAAACTTAATTTATCAATACCATAAGCTAATCCTGCTCCAAGAAGATACATTGGAATATCTTTGGAATCATAGGTTCCTCCCAAAAGACCAAAATATTGGGCAAATTCTGCACCAATTGCTAAAATTGCTATTGTTCCTGCTAAAGTTAAGCTTGGTTTTTTACATCCGTCATCCAATGTTCGCATAAGTGAGTAATATGCTATTGGATAAATAATGTCTGAAACATTTCCTTTTATAAATTCATTTGTTACTAACGGGGATTTCATATATGCTAAAGTTCCAGAACTTAAAAGAAATTCTAACCCGTTTTTGATTTTATCAAATGATTTAGATTTATCCATTTTAAAATCCTCAACTTTTCATAACTTTATCAAATAATTCTGCAAATGCTTGAGAGAAGAAATCAGAATTTAACCAAATTGCAATATCTGAATCTTTTGAAATATAAAATAAAATTTCTGTTCTGTCAACAATAAAGAATTTTGCATCAATATTAACAAATTTAATTTTAACATCTAACTTCGTTTCAATTTGTTTAACTAATTTTTCATCTCCGGATAACGCAAATTTAATATCAACATTAGCTTTTTTAAGTTGCTCGACAGTTTTTTGGAATAGTTTTATTTTAGAAATAATCTCCATAGCATTTGTGCAAATTATAACTTCTTTATTGGCATTTAAAATGATTTCTCTAAGATGATTAGTAATATTTGATTTGCCGGTTAATGCAGAAGAAATATCTTCCCGTTTAACAGTATTAATGCTTTCCTCATATAATTCTTCTAATTTAGTAAATTCTTCAGTATTTTTAATATTTGATAATGTTAACATCTTTTCATTTGCATCAGTTTTAACATTATTTTTTAATTTTTCAAGAATAATTCTGGGTTTAACACCAATATATTTCACAGGCTTGCCAATTTTAACAATTGCAAATCCTTTTTTTTCTAAACTCTCAAGAACATCATATGTTCTTGATCTTGGAACTCTGGAAATTGAAGCAACTTCTCCCGCTGAAGCAATACCCTTTCCAAGTAAAGCTAGCCATACTTTTGTTTCGTAAATATTCAAATCAAAGTAATCTTTGATTTTTCCAATGAGTTCTTGTTTAAGTAACATTTTAGTTTTTTAATAACTAATGAGTAGGAACATCTGTTTATAAATCTTTTGATATTGTTACTTTTGTTAAGTGGGGACATTACTCAATATTTAAATTAATAACATTTAAATAAAATCAACTTTATTTATAATTAAAGATGGTGAATACAATTACATTTGGTGGATGGTATCAGCGGACAACTATGCACTTATCAGAAGTTTTTCAATTTCTTTCAGAGGGAACTTCAAAATTAGACTTGGATAAAGATAAACTTACAGAATTGCTAAAAAATCTGGATATCAAGAAAGTAGAACGAAAAAATGATTACCTTGAATATATTGAAGCTGTTACAAAAGAAAATATTATAATAAATTATTATGAAGATGGTTTGTATATTCTTAAAATTGAAGAAAAAGATTTAGAAAAAGACTTAGAAAAAGATATAAAAAAATTAAAAGAATATTTTGATACAAAATATAACCCTGCAATAAACTACCTTTTCTCTCTTGGAGCACCAACACCTAAAATTCTTGCAAATATTAAAGACGACCATCCAATTGTAATTGGAGAAATTACTTCAGATATAAGAATGAAAAAATTTAATGAAAAAATTTATGGAAAAATCTATTCAGATACTGATTCAAAAGATATCAGAGTTTTAAAAACCAACAAATATATCATTGTTTTATCTTCAAGACAAGAAAAAAGAGAATTATCTGATTTAATCGAAATGCAAATATTCTTTAAAGAATTTAAATCTCAACTTCATAAATACCTTAATATTCATCGGGCGATATGGGAAGAAATATCAAAAATTAAAGAACAAAAATTCATAGAAGGAGATAAAATCTCTGTACAAAAAGCAAAACTTGAAAGTTATGCAAAAACTGTAAGTCTCATAAGTAATAGAATCAATCAAATGGGTTCTTATGCAAAGACCAGATCTTCGCTGTCAAAACAATTAGGAGTTGATCAGGCTTTAATCTCGCATTTTCAATATAAATATGAAGATTTGTTTAACAGCTTAGAATATATTAAAGAGATTTGGAAAATGACTTCTGATTATGTTAATTCTGCAATACAAATATTAAGAGATATTGAAGGAAAAACCACAAGTAAAAATCTTAGATCAATTCAACTTTTAGCAAGTATTGGAGTTATAACCGGAATTCTTGGCTATTTAAATAAAGAATATTTCTTGCCAAAAATAAGCCTTAATGGATTCCTTTATCTGATTTCTTTGAGTGCTATTGCATTTTTATTAGATTGGTTTCTTTCATATCGAATGAAAAAAAAGAAATATGAATTAATGTTTGCAGAAAGAAGTAAAGATATTTAAATAAATTTAATTTCTTTAAAGAAAGAAGATGGTGGAAACAAAATTGAAATCCGGTTATAGAAGTTTTATTGATTTAAAGTATAAGCCAAGAGATACTGATGTTCTTTGCCAATTTAAAGTAACTCCTGCAAAAGGTTATGAATTTAACGATGTAGCGAGTATGGTTGCAGGAGAAAGCAGTGTTGGGACTTGGACAGATGTAAAAACCATGAATCCAAAAATAGGTAAAAAATTAGCTCCAAAAGTATATTATCTTGATAAAGAAAATAAACGAATTAGAATTGCTTATCCTCTGGATTTATTTGAACTTGGCAATTTACCCTGTGTAATGTCTTCTATCGGAGGAAATATTTACGGAATGAAAAGTGCAGACGGAATTTTATGGGAAGACGTAAGAATCCCAAAAAAAATGTTAAAAAGTTTTAAAGGTCCACGTTATGGAATTAAAGGTATAAGAAAATATTTGAAAGTTAAAGACAGACCATTAGTCGGAACAATTGTAAAACCAAAAGTTGGTTTGACTTCTAAAGAACATGCAAAAGTAGCATATGAATCCTGGTTAGGTGGATGTGACATTGTAAAAGATGACGAGAATTTAACCAGTCAAAATTTTAATAAATTCAAAAAAAGATTTTTGTTGACAATTAAAGCTTTGAAAAAAGCAGAAAAAGAAACAGGTGAAAAGAAAGTTTATTTGATTAATTGTACCGCAGAATGTGAAGAGATGAAAAGACGGATTAAATTTGTAGAAGAAAATGGTGGAAATTATATTATGCTTGATATTCTAACCTTAGGCTGGAGTGCTTTGCAAACGGCAAGAAACTTTACAAAGCTGCCAATTCACGCACATAGGGCAGGACATGCAATGTTTGATAGAAATCCTGAACATGGCATGAGCATGGAAATTATTGCACAGTGTGCAAGAATGGTCGGTGTAGATACGCTTCATATTGGAACTGCTTATGGAAAAATGACTGGGGATAAAACTGAGGTTTTACATATAGAAGAAGAAATTGAAAATAACTTTACTCCTGAAACAAGAAATAATCTTGAACAAAAATGGTATGGAACTAAACCTGTATTCGCAGTAGCTTCAGGAGGAGTTTATCCAAGAATTGTAGATAAAATTATAGACTTTATGGGTAAAGATGTTGTGATTCAGGCAGGTGGAGGAATTCACGGTCATCCACAAGGAACTATTGTTGGAGCAAGGGCAATGCGTCAAGCTGTTGATGCCACCATGAAAAAAATTTCTTTAGATGAATATGCAAAAACACATCCCGAGTTAAAAGTAGCTTTGGAATATTGGAGCAATGTTAAATAGGAGTAAATTAATTTGATATATCAAATTTTCTTAAATAAAATCTATAAGGATAATACCTGTCCATTTTGTAATTTAAATAAAAAATTGATTATTAAAGAAAATCATTATGCAATATTAACAATTGCACGAGCCCCTTATATTAAAGACCATTTGCTCGTTTTTCCGAAAAGACATGTAATAAAATTTCATAACTTAAGATACAAAGAACAAGTTGGAATCGGAAAATTAATTTTATTTGGAATGAATCATTTGCATAAAATTTATCCAGGAGTTGAAGTCTCATATAAAGAAGGAGACGACTTAATCTCTGCAGGAAAATCAATTAATCATATGCATGTTCACTTAGTCCCAAAAAAGAAAGTTGTTCATATGAATCAAGTAGAAGACAAAAGAAATTTTTATCCTGAAAAAAAAGTTTTAACCGAAGTAAATAAATTAAAAAAATTATTTGGTTAACCCAAAAGATAATAAAACCTCTTTCTTTTAATAGAATATGAAAGAACCAAATTTTAGAAAACTTATAACTGAAAATGAAACATTAATCCTTGCAGGGCGTGATGCAAAAAATAACGAAGAATTAATTGCACAGGTTAAACTCGATGAAGAAGTTTTTCATACCGCTGCCGTAGGAAGTCCATTCGTGAACATAAAAGGCAAACCCAAAAAAGGAGACATTGAAGAAGCCGCTATTTTTTGTGCAAAATATAGTAAAGATTGGAAAATAAATAAATCAGATGTAATCATTCATCGTTTTTTAGGTAAAGATATTTACAAAACTAAAGACATGGATATAGGAACTTTTGGTGTTAAGAAAAGGAAGGTTATTAAAGTAAAAAAAGAGTGGATAAAATAGATAAAATGAAATTCAAACAGCAATTAAATAATTTCTTCGCGATTTTCGTCGGATTGCACGAAAAAAATCGCCCAACCGCAAAGGAAGGGAAGATTAAGCGAAAGAAACCGTAGGTGTCTTCGCAATGGTAGCCATAAGAAATATACAATTAGGAAAACTTGGAGTAACTGATAATTTTATTGAAAGTCTGAAAAATCAATTTAAGACTTGCAAAAATGTAAAAATTTCGGTTTTACCCAGTGCAAGAGATGGAAAAGATTCTGTAAAGAAATATTCAACTGAAATTTTAGAAAAATTAGGAAAGAATTATTATGCAAGAGTAATAGGATTTACAATTGCATTAAAACGATTGAGGAGACCATGAAAGAAATAATCTTGGATACCAGTTTTATCTTAACCTGTATTAAGCAAAAGATTGATTTTTTTGAAGAACTTATCGGTTTTAAAATTATTATCCCTCTGGAAGTTATCAAAGAAATTGAAGGTCTAAGCATTTCTAATTCTTCTGCAGAAATTGCATTAGCATTATTAAACAAAGCAAATTATCAAAAAATAAACTTCGGTAAAGGGATTGTCGACGAATTATTGATAAATTTTGCAAAAAAGAATCCCCTTATTATTATTGCGACTTTAGATAAAGAAATAAAAAAAAGCGTTAAAAATGAAAAAATGGTTATAAGGGGGAGAAAAAAATTAGAAGTAATATGATAGTAACTTTTAAAAAGCAATATTTACTCTAAATTTTGTTAAAATGTTCTATATTGCAGAAGTTCAAGACCATGTAAGAGTTGAGCCAAAGTTATTTGGCTTACCAACTAAGGAAGCAGTTGATAAACAACTTCGAGAAACATACGTTAAATATTATGATAAAAAATTAGGTTCTGTAATTTCAGTTGTTGAAGTTTTAGAAGTTGGAGAAGGTATAATTATTCCAGGAGATGGAGCAGCATATTACAGTGCTAAGTTTAAACTATTAATTTGGAAAGTTGAATTGCATGAATTAGTCTTTGGTGAAATTTCTGAAATTACAACTTTTGGTGCATTTATTAACATGGGTTCAATGCAAGGAATGATTCATATTTCACAAACAATGGATGATTATGTGAGTTTTAGTAAAACAAATTCATTAATGGGAAAAGCAAGTAAAAGAAACCTTAAACAAGGAGATTTATGCCTTGCAAGAGTTGTAGCTATAAGTCATAAAGGAGAATCTCCAAAAATCGGACTTACAATGAGACAACCAGGATTAGGAAAAATTGAATGGATTAAAGAAGATCAAATTAAAAAGCAAAAAGAAGCTGAAAAATTAATAAAATCCGAAGAAAAAAAGCCTAAAGGGGAAAAGACTACCAAGGGAGGAAAAAAATAATGGCAAAACCAAAAGCATGTAAAATCTGCAATACAATTTTCGAAGAAGGAGAAAAATGTCCTGCTTGTGATTCACGAGAAAATACTGAAGGATTTAAAGGAAGAATTGTAATACTTA
>DATDUI010000088.1:0-12852 GCA_035290465.1 Candidatus Nanoarchaeia archaeon
TGTATGTTTTTATTTTCAGGTTCATCAACCTTATCGTGTTAAGAAATATACTATTTTTGATATTGGGAATAATTCAAATTATTTTTATGATGATGGTGATAACAAAAGAAATAATGAAAAAATTTTAAGAAAGGTTTCAAACAAATGTTATTTGCCTGCGAATGCTGTGCTACTGGAATTATTAAATAAGTATCCTGAATTTAAAATAAGTTTTTCTTTCTCGGGGGTATTTTTAGAACAGTTAGAAGAATTTGCTCCGGATGTTTTGGATTCTTTTAAGAAATTAGTTGATACCGGGCAAGTAGAAATTCTTGCAGAAACTTATTATCATTCTTTGGCATTTCTTTATTCCAAGGGTGAATTTAGGGAGCAAGTTAAACTTCATGAAAATTTAATCAAGAGACTTTTTGGTTTGACTCCTAAGGTATTTCGTAATACTGAGTTAATTTACAGTAATGAAGTTGCAAGAGAAGTTGAGGCAATGGGTTACAAAGGTATTTTGTCAGAAGGTTCAGATAATATTTTAGGCTGGAGGTCTCCTAATTTTTTATATCGGCCTACCAGTACAAAAAAAATAAAAGTCCTTACAAAAAATTATCGTTTAAGTGATGATCTTGCTTTTCGTTTTTCTGAAAAAAGTTGGAAAGAGTGGCCTTTAACTGCTCCGAAATATGTTGAGTGGGTTAATGCAATTAATGGCAACGGAAATGTTCTGAATCTTTTTATGGATTATGAAACTTTTGGTGAACATCAATGGGAAGAGACTGGGATTTTCGAATTTATGAGGCATTTACCTGGTGAAATTTTAAAGCACCCGGATAATAATTTTAAAACTCCTTCGGAGGTTATTGATTCTTATGATGTTATGGGGGATTTTGATGTTCCTCACTTGATGTCTTGGGCAGATGTTGAAAGAGATTTAAGTGCCTGGCTTGGAAATGAGATACAACATTCTGCAATTAACAAGGTTTATTTTCTGGGGCATAGAGTTTTGAAAACTAAGGACGAGGAGTTAATACATAAATGGAGAAAATTGCAAACTTCAGACCATTTTTATTATATGTGCACTAAATGGTTTGCTGACGGGGATGTGCATAAATATTTTAATCCTTATGATAGCCCTTATGATGCGTTTATTAGTTTTATGAATGTACTGCAAGATTTGGAATTAAGGTTAGAAAAATATGAAATGATAAATCCAGACGAGAAATGTAATTTATCCTCTTCAAATTTTAATAACATTTATAAATTTAATTCATTATTAAATAATAAAAGTGAGGGGATGATAAATGGCAATAACTAGTGAACAATATTTTTATGCATTTAATGGTGCAGTTTTAAAAAATAAAAATGATCTTTTAGAATTTTTAAAAACTGTTGATAGCAGTACATTTAAACATCATGTGAATTTAGAAAAAAATGATTTTGCGAATTGGGTTGAAGGTATTCTTAAAGAAAAGAGATTAGCAAAAAAAATTTCGCAAACTAATAATCTTGAAGAAATGATTAATTATATTAGCGAAACAATTAAACAAAAAGACCAGAAAAAAATGGATAAAAAGTCTGTTATTACTTTGTTGGTCCATTCAATAAATGGATAATCCAAAAGTTTTTGGGATAGTTGCTCTTAAGGGTGGTGTAGGCAAAACTACTACTGTTGCAAATTTGGGTGCGGCATTAGCTCAGGAATTTAATAAAAAAGTTTTAATTGTGGATGCTAATTTTTCGACTCCTCATTTGGGGTTACATGTTGGTTTAGTTAATCCTAATTATACTTTGCATCAAATTATGAGTGATAAGCATTCTGTTTATGAATCAATTTATCAGCATTCACTTGGATTTCATATTATTCCGGGGCAATTGGCTCCTTCAGGGTTAGATTATAATAAATTAAAAGAAAAAATTGAACCTTTAAGAGATATTTATGATGTTATTTTAATTGATTCATCTCCGTCATTAAATCATGAGATGGCTGCTGCAATGGGTGCTTCTGATGAGATTTTAGTTGTGAGTTCTCCGGATTATCCAACTTTAAGTTCTACATTACATGCAGTAAAAATTGCAAAAGAGAGTGGTACTCCTATAAGGGGTATAATTTTAAATAAAGTTCATAAAAAAAGATTTGAACTTTGTTCAAAAGATATCTCTGAAGCTTCAAATGTAAAAGTTTTGGCAGTAATTCCTGATGATATTAAAGTGCTTTCCGCATTATCAAAGATGGTTCCTATTGTGAGTTTTTCTCCGAGTAATGAAGTTTCGCATAGTTATAAAAAATTAGCCGGTTCTTTAATTGGTGTAAATTATAAGAGACCTATTTTTGGAATTAAACGAAAAAATGGAGGTGAAATTGAGACATATGACTGACAATAGTTTTGAACTTTTTATTAGTGATGTACCTCTGCATAAAAAATTTTATTGCCACGATGGTTCTGCTTTTAAAAATTTGGGAGAATTAGAACAAGCATTTAAAAAAATGAGTCCGGAAACTTTTAGTTATCATGCAAATTCTGAAAAAAATGATTTTGCAAATTGGATTTATGATGTTATTGGTGATATAACCCTTTCCGATAGTTTAAGGGATGTTTTAGATTCAAAAGCTGCGGCAAAAAAGTTAAGGGCAAGGATTACTTTTATTCAAAAGAAGATTAAAAATTCTAGCAGGAAGGTTTAATGAAAAAATTTGTTGTGAATTTTAGTATTTCTAAAATTTTTATATCTGCAAATAAAGGAGCATTTGAAAAATGACTCGGCCGATAATTCTTGGTAATGGAAATATGCTGGTTTGCTTAGATAAAAATGCATGTATCAGAGATTTTTATTATCCTTATGTTGGTCAGGAAAATCATGTTTCTGGAAATCATCATAGGATAGGTATTTATGTTGATGGGAAATTTAGTTGGATATATGATGGTCATTGGAATTTATTATTAAAATATAAAAAAGATACTCTTGTTAGTGAAGTGATTGCTCATAATAATGAACTTGGCATTGAATTGATTATTAATGAAGCTGTTCATTGTCAAAAAAATATTCTTTTAAGGAGGGTTCAGGTGAAAAATTTGTGGGAAGGAAAAAGAGAAATTAAATTATTTTTTGCACAACATTTTAATATTTCTGAAGATAATATTGGGGATACTGTTTATTATAATCCTCTTTTTGAGTCAATAATTAATTTTAAAGGGAAAAGATATTTTCTTATTGGGGGAATGTATGAAAATAAATCTTTTACGGATTATGCAACAGGTAATAGTGGTGTTCAGGGGAAAGAAGGAACTTGGAAGGATGCAGAAGATGGTTTTTTAAGTAAAAATGCTATTGAGCATGGTTCTGTTGATTCTACTATTGGTTTTACATTATTTTTGGATAAAAATCAAAGTAAACCTGTAGATTATTGGATTACTGTTGGCGAAAAACATCAAAATGTTTGTGAATTACGTGATATTGTTGTTCGAGAGGGGATAATTAAATTAATGAATGAAACTGAAGAGCATTGGAAAAAGTGGGTTCATAAAAAAGAAGTTAATTTTTATCATTTAGGTGAATCAATACAAGATTTATTTTTTAGGTCTCTTTTAATTATTCGGGCTCAAACTGATAATCATGGTGCAATTATTGCTGCAAATGATACTCATACTTTTCATTTTAAAAAAGATACTTATAGTTATATGTGGCCTCGTGATGGGGCGTTAGTTGCAAGGTCTCTTGATAAAATGGGGCATCAGGATATTACTGCTATGTTTTTTCAATTTTGTGTTGGGTTGATTAGTGAGGGTAATTATCTTCTTCCGAAATATCGACCGGATGGTTCTGTTGGTAGTTCATGGCATCCTTGGCTTAAAGGTGATAAATTACAGTTGCCAATTCAGGAAGATGAAACTGGTTTAATTCTTGATGCTTTGTGGAAGCATTATCTCCAGCATAAAAATCCTGTTTTAATAAAAAAAATGTATAAATCTTTCATACAACCTGCCGGAGATTTTTTGTTAGATTTTAGAGATGTTGAAACTAAACTTCCTAAAGAGAGTTATGATCTTTGGGAAGAAAAACTTGGGGTTCATACTTTTACTTGTTCTACTGTATATGCTGGTCTTTTGGCGGCCAAAAATTTTGCAGATCTTTTTGGTAGTAAAACAAATGCAAATAAATATTTTGTTGCTGCTCAAGAAATGAGGGAAGCAATTATTAATTCTCTTTATAATAAAGAAGAACAAGTTTTTCTAAAAGGTATTTATTATGATAATAATGGGGTTGTTAAAGAAGATAAAACTTTGGATATTAGTACTGCTTATGGATTATTTAATTATGGTATTTTAAATATTGATGATCCTCGATTAATTAAGACAATGGATAAAACTATTGCGAGGTTATGGGGAAATTCCGGTTGCAAAGGCATGGCAAGATATGGGGGGGATGATTATTATTCACTTTCTAAAGATGCTCCTGAAAATATTTGGTTTATTTCTACTATGTGGCTTGCGGAATATTATATTGCTAGGGCTAAAACTGTTGAGGATTTGAAGCCTGCTGAAGAATTGTTTTATTGGGTTACTGATAGGGCTCTTTCTTCCGGGGCATTATCTGAACAACTTAATCCTTATAACGGGGAGCCATTGTCTGTTGCTCCTCTTACATGGAGTCATGCTGGTTTTATTATCGCTGTTGTTAAGTATATTGAAAAATTTGAGAAGTTAAATAATTCTATTTAAAAAAATGTGTTTAAGATTTAACTTTCCCCTGAATTTTTTTGTTTGAATTTTTATCCCCTCATCCCCCAAATCATTATTAAAAATAATGATTTGCCTTTTAGCTATAGAGAATTATAAAATAATTCTCTAACACCAAGAATTTTTAGGAGAATGAATTCTTGGGTGTGCTCAAGAAACTAAATTTGCAAGTTTCTTGACAAAAGTAAACTAAACCAACGTTAATTCAATTAGTTTACTTTGTGAAATCTTAATTGTTAAACACATTTGTGACTCCAAAAAATTTAATTCGGGAAAAGATTAATAAATCACTTAAGCATATAATTATTAAAGATGGTAAGAATTGCAATTAATGGTTTTGGAAGAATTGGCAGGGCTGTTTTTAGAAGAGCCATTGAAAAAAATCTGAATGTTGTTGCTATTAATGATGTTCATGATGTGCATAATGTTGCAAATTTATTGAGATTTGATTCTGTGTATGGCAGATATAATAAAAAAGTTAAGGTTGTTGGGAATTATTTAAAAATTGATGGCAAGATGATTCTTGTTACTTCTGACAGAGATCCTGAAAAACTTCCTTGGAAAAAATTGGGTGTTGATGTTGTTATTGAAGCTACTGGTGTTTTTGCAAATCGTGAAGGTGCTTCTAAGCATTTGATTGCTGGTGCGAAAAAAGTTATTATTACTGCTTCTGCTAAAGATGTTGATTCTACTATTGTTATTGGTGTTAATGATAAAGTTCTTAAGAAAGAACATAAAATAATCTCTATGGCGTCGTGTACTACAAATTGTGCTGCACCTATAGTTAAAGTATTAGATGATAAATTTGGTCTTGTGAAGGGGTATATTACTACTGTTCATGCTTATACTTCTGATCAGGCATTGTTAGATAGTCCTCATAAAGACTGGAGAAGAGGAAGGGCTGCTGCTATTAATTTAGTTCCTACAACTACTGGGGCAGCTAAAGCTGTTTGTATTGTTATTCCGTCATTAAAGGGTAAACTTGATGGTATTGCTATTCGGGCTCCTGTTGCTTGTGGTAGTATTACTGATTTTGCATTGGTATTAAAAAAATCTGTAACTGTCGAGGAAGTTAATAATGCAGTAAAAGATGCTTCAAAAAAAATTTCAGAGGTTTTAGAATATAGCGAGGAGGAATTAGTTTCAACAGATATTATTGGTAATACTCATTCAACAATATTTGATTCTAAGCTTACAAGGGTTAATGGGAATTTGGTTAAAGTTTTTTCGTGGTATGATAATGAGTATGGTTATAGTTGCAGAATTGTTGATTTGTTGAAAAAATTATGATTCTTTTTGGCTAAAATCTACAATTTGATTTTTTATGTAGCTCTGCTACACGGCAAAATAAAATTATAGCATTTTATCTCAAAAATAATTCATAATTTTGAAATGTTTTAAAGAATGTTGTGAGAGAAAAAATAAAAAGGTTTATTTAATCAATGATAAATTAATAAAATGAAAAAAGTTTGTGTAGATTTTAATTAATCCCCCCCTCTTCCCCTTTGATATTTGCAAAGCAAATATCTGCGCCATTTAGTAATTAAAATCTAATTGTTAACAAATTTTTTAGTTTTTTCGTTATATTTAATAATCTTTATTATTTATATCTGTTATAATAAACATGAAATTCATTAAAGATTTTAATTTTGAAAATAAACTTGTTCTTTTAAGGGCTGATTTAAATTCTGATGTTAAGGGCGAGAATATTATTTTATCTCAGAGAATTATTGAGGCAGTAAAAACTATTAATGAATTAAAGAAAAAGAAGGCAAGGGTTGTAATTATTGCTCATCAGGGAAATCCTGAAAAAGATGATTTTTTGAGTTTAAGGCAACATGCAAAATTTTTAAATAAATTTACTAAAGTTAAATTTGTCGAAGATATAATTGGTAAGAAAGCAATTAATGAAATTAATAAATTGAAATCCGGAGATGCAATTTTATTAGAGAATATTCGTTTTGTTAGTGATGAATTTTTTCCTGAAAAAAAAGATAATAAGTTATTGAAAATTTTATCTCCATTATTTGATTTTTATATTAATGATGCTTTTTCTGTTTCTCATAGGAATCAAATTTCTATTGTTGGTTTTCCTAGAACATTACCTAGTTGTGCCGGGCTTTTGTTTGAAAAGGAAATTAAAGCATTAGAAAAAATTTCTATGAAAAATTGTTTATACATTCTTGGTGGGGCAAAACCTGAGTCTAATATTAAATTATTGAAGGGGAATAAAGTTCTTTCTTGTGGGTTATTTGGACAGATGTGTTTAGTTGCTCAGGGAAAAAATTTAGGTTATCAAAATAAGTTTTTAGAAAAGGCTACTTTGAATAAAGGAAATTATCAGGATTTTTTATTGAAGTTAAAAAAGAAATTAAAGAATGTTTTGACACCTTTAGATTTTGCGGTTAACTTTAATGGCAAACGAAAAGAATTTTTGTTAAGTGAATTTCCAAATAATTATGAAATTGAAGATATTGGCGAAGAGACAATTAAAAAATATGTTTATGAAATTAAAAAAGCTAAAGCAATTTATATGAAGGGGCCTGCCGGGTTTTCTCAGGATGAAAAATTTTCTAAGGGGACTGTTGAATTATTAAAAGCTATTTCAAAATCAAAGGCGTTTACTTTGGTTGGCGGTGGTCATTTGAGTGATACGATTGAAAAGTATAAATTGCCGATAAAAAAGTTTAGTCATATTAGTCTTTCCGGTGGGGCTTTGCTAAATTATATTGCCGGTGAAAAACTTCCGGGGCTTGAGGCTTTGGGGTATTACGAATAAAAGGAACCCCCTGATTCCTTTTTTAAAAAGTGTGTTAAAGATTTTAACAAATCCCCTTTTCAATCTTGAATTTTTCCCACATCCCCCAAATTATTACTAAAGTAATAATTTGCCTTTAAGCAGTTAAAATTTTATTATTAAACACACTTTTTTGAATCTTTACTCGAATCTTAATCTTCTACACTCCCCTGCATTTTTGTTTCACAAAAGTTTGTTTTTAAGTCATTAAATCTTAATTATTAAATAGGATTTTTTATCCTAAATCTTTCATAAGGTTTTTAAATTTGATAATTTTTATTGAATTTATAATGTGGGTTAATATAAAATGGTATTTTTTAGACGTTCACTTATGAATGGTGCAACTTTGTTTGGAGTGGGATTGACTGTTTTGGCATTAATTTTTGCATTAGATTATACTGGGACTAAAGCTTTAATTTTTGCAATTTGTGGATATGTTTATTTATTATTTGCTTTTTTAGCTTTTGTTTTTCCAAAATTGAGTGAGCAATAATCGTTTGATTTTATCTATTAGTTTTTATTTTTCATTTTTTCCAAAACCTTTATAACATTTATCTCATTATTATATTAAAGAGAGATGGTATTTGATATAGTAACTTTTGGAAGTGCAGTTGTTGATACTTTTATTGATACTGAGTTTAATAAAAAAACTGGTTCATTTAGTTATCCTGCCGGTGAAAAAATCCTTGTTGAGGATTTAAAATCAGATATTGGCGGGGGGGCGACAAATGTTGCTGTTGCTTTTGCACGTTTTGGTTTTAATACCGGTTGTATTTGCAAAGTTGGTGAAGATAATGATGGCAAGGAGATTATTGATCTTTTAAAAAAAGAAAAAGTAAAATTTTTAGGAACTATTTCTAAAGAAAGAACAGGTCATTCAATTATTCTTGATAGCAAGGGTGAAGATAGAACTATTTTAACATACAAGGGTCCTGGCAATAATATTAGTTTAGATGAACTTCCAAAATTTGAGACAAAATGGCTTTATTATTCTTCTATGGTTGGTAAAACTTTTAAGACTCAAGAAGCATTGGCAAAAAAATTAGTTAAGGATGGAACTAAATTAGTTTTTAATCCGAGTGATTATTTAATTAAAAAAATGAATATTCTGCCTTTGTTAAAAATGACTTACGTTTTGGTTCTTAATAAGGAAGAAGCAGAAATGCTTTGCAAGAGGTATAATGAAAAGAATTTTTTAAATTTTAAGAATGGAAATTCTTATGCATTCCCTCCTTCTACGCAGCAAAGCTGCGAAAAGAAACATTCAGGAGGGAATAAAAAAGTAGATATTTTAGATTGTTTAATGGAATTTGGACCTAAGATTGTTGTTGTGACAAATAAAGATAAATTAACTTATGCTTATGATGGTGTTAAAAAATATTCAATTAAACCTCATAATATCAAGGTTGTTGAAAGAACCGGTGCAGGAGATGCATTTGCTGCAGGATTTACTGCAGGATTGATGGTGAATAAGTCTTTACAGCAATGTTTAGAACTTGGTTTAAAAGAAAGTGAATCTGTGCTTAGGTATTTCGGTGCTAAAAATAATCTTTTGAGGATGAAATTAAAATGAAATTAAAAGGAAGAGGAAAAAAGCTTAATAGAAAAAGTTTAATAAAACAGCATTTGGAAATTCTTTCAAGTTTAAAATTTAAGTCTGGGCTTTTTTCTGCATCAAAAAAAACCGTTTCTACTGGTTATGATAAAGCTTGGCTTAGAGATAATTTTTATGAGTGTATTGCTTTTGAAGTAATAGATGATTGGGATACTGTTAAAACAACTTATAGAGCAATATTAGAAATTTTCAAGAAGCATGAATTTAAAATTGATTATGCAATCTCTCAAAAACCAGCATATACTCATCAATATATTCATGCAAGATATAATCCTGAAACTTTTGATGAATTTTGGGAAGATTGGGGAAATAAACAAAATGATTCTATTGGTTGTATTTTATTTAAAATTGGTGAATTAGAGTCTGTAAAAAAAATTAAAATTCTTGAGAATGAAGATGATTTTAGGGTTGTTCAAAAGTTAGTTGATTATTTATCTACTTTAGAATATTGGCATGACCCTGATTCTGGTATGTGGGAGGAGAATGAAGAAGTCCATGCGTCAAGTGTTGGTGCTTGTGTTGCTGGTCTTGAGATGATAAAAAATGTTAAAGGGATTTATGTGAATGAAGAATTAATTAAAAAAGGATATGATGCATTGGAAAAACTTTTGCCTAGGGAGTCTGAAAAAAAATTTGTTGATTTAGCTTTATTATCTTTAATTTGGCCTTATGATGTTCTTAATAAAAAACAGACTGAAGAGGTTTTGAAAAATATTGAATATCATTTATTAAAGAAAAAGGGTGTAATTAGATATAAAGGGGATCATTATTATAACAAGAATTTAGATAATTTTTCTGAAGAGGCTGAATGGACTTTTGGGCTTTCTTGGTTGTCTATTATTTATGATAAACTTGGTAAAAGAAAAAAAGCTAAAGATTTTTTAGAAAAAGCTATTGGTACAATTAATGAAGATGGAGAAGTGCCTGAGCTTTATTTTTCAAATTCTGATGAAAGTAATGCTAATTCTCCTTTAGGTTGGTCTGAGTCTTTGTTTATTACTGCTTTATATCACATTAATAAAGGGCATATTGGCATGAAAGAGGAGAAATTAAAGAAGGTGGTTAAGAAAAAATGATTTTAAAAAAGAAATTTAATCTTTGGAAAATTCTTAGGAAAGGTAAAGCATTTTTTTTAGCTTATGATCAAGGGTTAGAGCATGGTTCAACAGATTTTAATCTTGATAATGTTGATCCTAAAAAAATTATTGATATTGCTAAAGAAGGAAAGTTTACTGCTTTGATTTTTCAAAAAGGCATTGCTGAAAAATATATTAATGAGATAAAAAAATCTAAAGTTCCATTAATTGTAAAGTTAAATGGCAAGACTTCTTTAATTCAAGGTGATCCTGTATCAAGACAAATTTGTACTGTTGAAGAGGCTGTTAGTTTAGGTGCGAGGGCAGTAGGTTATACTATTTATATTGGCAGTATTCATGAAGAAGATATGTTTTTGGAGTTTGCGAAAATTCAAGAACAAGCTCATAAAAAAGGATTGCCTGTTATTGCCTGGATTTATCCTCGTGGAAAGGGTGTTAAGGGAAAAAATAAGAGGCATCTTTTAGCTTATGCATCTAGGGTGGGTTTAGAAATTGGTGCAGATATTGTTAAGATTCATTCTCATGGGAATAAAGATGATTTGGCTTGGGCGGTTAAAAATGCCGGACGTACAAAAGTTGTTATTGCTGGCGGAGAGAAAATTAATGAAAAGACATTTTTAAAAGAGGTTAAAGATGCAATGAATGTTGGTTGTACTGGTTTAGCTATTGGGAGAAATATTTGGCAAAATAAAAAACCTTTAATTATTGCAGATAAAATTCGTAAGATTGTTTTTGGAAAATGAAATTAGAAACTGAAAGGTTAATTTTGAGGGAAGTTAAACTTAGTGATGTAAATGAAATTACTAAGAAGATTAATACTCTTGATGTTTCAAGATATTTAGGTGTAGTTCCTTATCCTTATCACTTAAATGATGCCAGATGGTTTGTTAATAAATGTTTTAAAGATTCAAAGAAAAAAAATCGAGAAAGTTTTGAATTAGCAATAGAGTTAAAATCTGAGAATAAAATAATTGGGGTTATTAGTTTAACTAAAGTAAGTAATTTTCATAAAACTGCTAATTTAGGTTATTGGTTGGCAAAAGATTATTGGAGAAAAGGATTAATGAAAGAAGCATGTATTGAATTAATTAGTTTTGGATTTAATAAATTAAAATTAAGAAGGTTAAATGTAAGGGCATATAAAGAGAATGTTTCTTCAAATTCTTTAATTAAGAAATTTGGATTTAACTATGAGGGAACTATGATTAAATCATATAAAGTTAAATCTACAGGAAAAATTCATGATGAGAATTTTTATGCTATGTTAAAAGAGGATTGGGTAAAAAATAAGAAAAGGTTGATGAAGGAGATGCAAAAATGAAACCTTTAGTTATAATTAATTTAAAAACTTATAAACAGGGAGATAAAGTTTTAGAACTTGCAAAAATTATTGAAAAAGTTGATAAGAAAATAATTGTTGGTGTTCAACCTGAAGATGTTGCGATTCTTTCAAAGAAAACAAATTTGTCAATTTATAGTCAGCATGTTGATTATCAGGAACCTGGCAGAAATACCGGATTTATTTTGCCTGAAGGTATAAAGGCTGTTGGTGCAAAAGGTGTTTTTTTAAATCATAGTGAACATAGGCTTGATTTTAAAATAATTAAAAAAACTGTTTTGCATTGCAAAAAAGTAAAATTAAAAGTTGCAATTTTTGCTAAGGATTTAAGGCAAGCTAAAAAAATTAAGGAGTTAAAACCTGATTATTTAATCATTGAACCTCCGGAATTAGTTGCAGGTGAAATTTCTGTAAGTAAAGCAAAACCTGAATTAATTAAAAAGATTGGGCGGGAGTTAAAATATCCGTTTATTGTTGGTGCTGGGATAAAAAATAATGATGATTTGAAGATTGCAATGAAACTTGGTGCAAGTGGTATTGCTGTAAGTTCTGCAATCACACAAGCTCGTAATCCTGAAAAGGAATTAATGGAATTGATTGGAAAATAATTTTAATTTTTTATTTTTTCTTTCTTATAACTTCGTATGAAAATTGTTTTTAAGATTTAACAATTCCCCTGAATTTTTTTGTTTGAATTTTAATGCCCCACTCTCCCCAAATCATTATTAGAAATAATGATTTGCCTTTTAGCTGTTAAATCTTAATTATTAAAAAACAATTTTTATCCTGAAGTATTCATTACTTTGCAATAATTCAATTCAGTTAACAGTTACTATGTTAAATCTTAATTATTAAAATTTTAATTTTTTATTTTTTCTTATATTTTTTAATCCTTTTATTATTACAAATAAAACTATTATTAAAATGAAAATTATAATCATGTATGATTTATCTAATCCTATTAAATCAGATGATAATCCAAATAAAGCCGGTCCGATGATTGCTCCTAATGCTGCGACTCCGTTTAATGAGCCATCTATTTCTCCAAGGTGAGTTCTGTCTGCAAATCTTGCGAGCATGCCTCTGTTTGTTAATGATAATAATTCAAATATTGTACTTGCAAGAAATACTATTAAGAGCATTATAAAATAATTTTTTATAACAATTATGCCGATGAAAATTAAAATGATTGAGCAGAAACTAAAAATATAAATTCTTTCTCTTTTTTTATCTGCAATTTTACCAAGATATTTTCCAAATAATGCCGGGGTTGCATATAC
>DATDUI010000089.1:0-3410 GCA_035290465.1 Candidatus Nanoarchaeia archaeon
ACCCAGAAAAAAATCAAATTCCTAAAGGTTATAATCAGAATGTTTATCTCACCGTTTTGCATACAACTGAATTTAAACAGTACAGAGATTTAATTATTCCTAAAAAATATAATGATTTATTAGTTCTTAGAGAAGAATCGGGTCCTTGCACATTTGGTTAATTTTAATTTCTTTTTTCATCTAATAATTCACTTGTTGAATCTTTAGACTCTTCATAATGGCTCATTCCTTCCTGAATTACTTTTGTTATTTCTTTAATATCTCTTGCAAAAATATCTAGATTATTTTTTGAGTCAATAAATGAATTTAATAAATATTCTTCAATTTTTGTTGCTCCGGTTTTTCCTTGCGAATCTAAACCTAAATTAAATAATATAATCGGTAATTCCCCAATTACTAATCCTACGCAACACATTTTGTTTATGATTAAATCAACTACATATTCTTCCATTGTGTCTTTTGTTGCAAAACTGTAAATATTCATGTCTTTTTCCTGACCGATTCTGTCTAATCTTCCGATTCTTTGTTCAACAGACATTGGATTCCAGGGCAAATCATAGTTAATCAATGTATAACAAAACTGCAAGTTAAGTCCTTCGGCTCCTGTGTCTGTACTTATTAAAATTTGAGAATTTTCTTTAAATTCTTTAATTTTTTCAGATTTTTCTTCACGAGTTAATCCCCCCATAAATTCTGTAATCTTAATATTTTTAGGAATTTTTTCAATCATATACTTTAATGTTATTGGGTGTTTTGTATAAATTAGTATTTTTGCTTTTGGATCTTCTTTTAAAGTTTTGTCAATAATTTCAATTAATTTTTCCATCTTAGAATCTTTTTTTAATTCTTTATAATCCTGTAAAATTTCGTTTGCAAAATTTCTTGTTTTTCTATGATATTTTTCATCATTTGCAATTCGTTCTAAACTTTCCATTGCTGATTTTGATGAGCTTGTTATTTTTGGAAGCAAAGCAAAAAGTATCAGCCTAGCATTTATTTCTCTGCCACTGCACGCAAAATATTTTTCTTTTAGTAAAGAACAAATTTTATTATAAATATTTTTTTCTTCGTCTGTTTGGTTTATTACGACAATTTTAGGAATTCTTTTTTTATAATTTATCCCTGTTTCATATCTTCTTCTTCTTACCATTACTTCATCAAGTTTATTTTTTAGTTCTTTAGGATTTAATGGATATCTTTTATTTCCCTGATTAAGAAATTTTTTTTTAAATTCTTTTATTGTTCCTAAATGTCCTTTTTTTAATAGATGCAGTAAATTGTATAACTCAATTAAATCATTTTGAAAAGGTGTTGCTGTAAGGAGCAAAAATCTTTTTTTTTGTAATTTGTCCACAAATCTCCATCTTACTGTATTTTTTTCTTTGAGTTTATGGGCTTCATCAACCATTACTAAATCCCATGAGATATTATGAATTTCTTTATATCTGAATTCTTTTGATTCTTTATCATAATTTTTTAATCTGTCTATTGAAGCTATTCCAAATGTGATGTTGTCAAGGTCTGATTCATTTTCAATAATTTTAAAATCAAGTTCAAATTTTTCTTTTAATTCTGCAACCCATTGGTCTACTAATGACGGGGGTGTTAAAATTAAGACTTTTTTTACAAAACCTCTCATGATACATTCCTTTAAAACTAATCCTGCAGTAATCGTTTTTCCAAGTCCTACTTCGTCGGCTAAAAGTGCTGAGCCATTAAAATCTCTTAATATATTTATTGCTCCGTCAATTTGATATTGCAGTTTATACGATAAATTTTTTTTAATCGATTCATAAGAAATTAATTCTGTTATTTGCGAACCTTCTGAAATTTTGTCTGCTTCTACTCGTAAATCAAGTAAGTTTGATGAATCAAATTGTTTATTTTCTAATTTTTCAAATAATGAAAATTCTTCATTAGAAAATGATTCGTTTATTATAATTTCTACCATCTTTTATTGGACTTAAAATTGAAGTTGTTTTTTAAGGATTATGGATGTTTAGAAGGAGTTTTTATGATTAATTAATGGACTTAATGTCCATTCGAGTTTGTAAAAAAAAAAGAAAATTTGAAAATTTATTCTGCCATTGGGCAATTACCTTGGTGTATTCCTTTTCCCATACCTTTTCCGTTATTTCCCGGAAATCCATTTTGTTTCATTTCGTTATGTTTTTCCTGAATTGCCTGAAAATTTTCTTCAGTAAGGCTATCTTGCATTTTAGCAATTTGTTCTTCCATTAATGCTTTCCATGTTGCAAAATCTCCTTCTTCAATAGCTGTTCTTATTGCATCCCTGTTAACTTTCATGTCAGCTTTTTCTTCATCAGTTAAGTTTTGATTCATAAATCCCATTCCAAAACCATTAGCTGAAATCAAACTTACACCTAGTAAAGCAATTATTGCTAAAGCTACTGAACCTAAAATTAATTTATTTGTCATTGATATTTTTATAACCCCCTTTCAATTTCTTCATAATAATTAATGTAAAAAATCTTTTTTAAAGAAGATGGACTAATCATCCATTCCTTTTATAAATCTAAAAACTCTTTATTTTTATGCCAATTAATCATATGACTGGGAATGCAATTGGAATGCAAATGATTTCTCAGTTTGCATCTTGTGGTTTTATGCTTGAAATTTTATATTCTTTTGTAATTATTGTTTGTAGTTTAATGATTTATTTTGGGACAAAAGAATTATATGAATTAAGTTCTCATAAGGGAATTAAATATTTTAGATTATCTTTTTTATTTTTTGCAATTGCTTATTTTTTCAGATCTTTTATTAAATTTATAGTAATGTATTTTAATATTGAGACAATTTTTAATTTTTCTCCTAAGACTTTTGGAATTTTATTTGGTCCTGCTACAATGTTTGTTTTTATGTATTTTAGTGCTATGGCAATTTTTTATCTTCTTTATAGTGTAATGTGGAAAAAATTAGAAAAATCACCAAATAAAATTTATTTGTTTCATTTTTTTGCTTTTATTATTTCTTTAATTACTATAATTTTTATGAATCCGTTTGTTTATTTATGGATGAATTTATTATTGCTTTCTTGTGTTATTTTTATTTATTATCTTTCAAGAAAACAATCAAAAATTAAGAAGTCTAAACATAATCTTCATATAATTTATACTTTGCTTTTTTCATTTTGGGTTTTAAATATTATTGATATTTTAATTCCGAATTTTTTCAAGACTTCTCAATTATTTATTTATCTTGCTTCTATTTTCTTATTTTTATTCATGCTTTACAAAGTTATTAAAAAAACAGGTGCAAATTAAAATGGTTGTTAAAAGAAATAAATTAGAAATTATTAAGGATATTTTGAATTTGATTAATAAAAATCATAATTTGATAAAATATACTCCTTTACTCCGGCAGTCAAATATTTCTTCTTCTCGTTT
>DATDUI010000090.1:0-8464 GCA_035290465.1 Candidatus Nanoarchaeia archaeon
TAAAATTTTCATTTTTCTAATATTGGATTAATTAAACTTAAAAACTATTAAATCAAAAAGTATATTATGAAAAATATTTTGATAATTGGTGCTAGTGGATTTTTAGGGTCTCATCTGTATAATTTCTTAAAATTAGAATTAAACTCATATTTTGTTCAGGGAACATATTTTAAAAATAAAACAAATCCAGAATTATATTTTTTAGATTTAACAAATAAAAAAGAACTAGAATATTATATTCTCGAAATAAAACCTGATATTTTAATCTGGTTAAGTGGTTGGAAACCAAAAGAATGCGAAGAGAATTATTCACAAGCCATAAGATTGCATATTGACCCATTAATAAATATTATTGAAATTTTAAATCGGGAGAAGATTAATTCTAAGATAATTTATTTATCATCAGATTATGTCTTTGATGGGATAAAAGGAAATTATACGGAGGAAGATAAAACAAATCCAAGAACAAATTATGGAAAATTAAAAGGAGCATCTGAACAAATATTATTAAATTTACATTCAAATTCAAAAATAATCAGAACATCAGCGGTAATGGGTCAACGAGGAATCTTTTTTGATTGGATGTTCAACACATTACAAAATGAAGATAAAATATCTTGTTTTGAAGATTTATTTTTTTCACCTACCCCAATACAATTTTTAAATGAAATGATTAAAGAGATAGTTTTAAATTATGATAGCATTGAAGAGAGAATCATCCATATTAGTGGAGGAAAAAGTATGAGCAGATTTGAGTTTGTTAAAATGGTTTCAAAATATATGCCAAATCATAAGATTCAAATATTCCCAGAAAGATCAATAAAAATCCAAGATAAAAATTCTAAAGAAGCATTATTCGGAAAAAACCTTTCATTAATCCCTTCAAAATTTGTAAAAGATAAGATGAAAATTTCTTTTGAAGAATACATTCAGCAAGATATTCAAAAAGCTTTAAGTTAAACCTTTTCAAATTCTGCGACTAACAACCACCCATAATTATTTTTAATCCATTTTTCAAACCACAATGGTGCAAACGGAAGCATCCTATGACCCATATGCGTTGTAAATACTTTAGTACATTTTAATCCAAGTTTTTCCAATTCTTGTTTTAATTCATTTGGAGTAAAATGTCTATGGTAATACCCATCAGTATAAAAATCCTGAACAGTTTTAAGATTATACCCTTTGAAAATTTTTCCTTTTAAAATTAACCAATTTAATCCATTAATATAATATCTGGCACTATTTTTATTATAAACCATTATTAAACCAGAACCACTTTTTTTCAAAACTCTTTCTACTTGTTTAAATGCATCTAAAGGATTTTGTGAATGATGCAACACCCCCCATGAAAAAAGATAATCAAAATTTTCTTTTGCAAAAGTTAATTTTTCAGCATCTTGCTGTAAAGGATTAATATTCAATCCTTGTAATTTCGCATTTGTTTTTACAAGATTAATAGCTTGTTTGGTGATATCCACTGCTGTAACCTTTGCACCATTTCTTGCGAATAAACAACTAACAACCCCTGAACCACAACCGATCTCTAAAACTTTTTTATTTTTGAATCTTTTAAAATCAAATTGATTTTTAATAAATGGACTTTCTTCTAAAAATTTTTTTTCAATTTCTAAAAAATCTTCTTTTGTTTCAGGAATTCTTTTTTTCGAATCCCAATCTTCATAAGTCATAGGAAGTTCTTCCCACCACTGCTGATTTTTTTCCTGCTTATTTAAATTTTGAGATTTTAATTTGTCTGTTGTTAATTTTAAACTCATTGTTTTATTTTTCATAAAATTTATAACTTAACTTCATTAATAAATATTATGAAACAAATCAAAATACATTTGCAATATCCTTGGAAATTCCCAGATAGTTCTTATTATAAAAATATTTTAGAATATCCTCCAAAAGATGTGGCTTATGTTAATTATAAAAAATCAAATAAACCAAAAATACAAATTATTGGCTCATCGAAAAAATTTGAAGTTATGAGAAGATTTAAGAATTTCTTAAGAAAAATTTTGAATATTTTACGATTACCAAATTTAACATATACATTTAATCCAAATTGTGATTTAATTCATTGTGCACATTGTTTAAGTTTAAATAAAAAGCCGTGGGTTGTGGATACTGAAGTATGGGATAGAGTTAGTGCAGGAGGGAAGATTGCTGAATCTAAATTAGGCAAGTGGATTATAAAGAATAGGTTAGAGAGTGAATATTGTAAAAGAATTATTTGCTGGTCAGAAGATTGCAAAAAATCTTTTGAAAAAGCATTCCTGAAAAATAAAAAAATACTCGATAAAATTGAGATTTTGCATTTTGGTTTACCACTTAAAAATTTTAAAAAAATCCCTCATAAAAATTTACGAATACTTTTTGTTGCTCGATGGTTTGATGCTAAGGGGGGAAGACAAACTCTTTATGTCTTTAATGAATTATCAAAAAAATATCCAGATATAGAATTTACATTTATTTGTCCTACGCCAAAAGAATTCAAAGAAAAATATTCTCAAAATAAACAAATTAACATTATGGATTTAATCCCGCAAGAAAAATTATTCAAAGAGATTTATCCTAGTGCAGACATATTTTTTTATCCGGGTTTTGGAGATTCTTATGGTTTTGCTGTTCCTGAAGCAATGGCATATGAGTTGCCAATAGTGACATCAAATACTTTTGCAAAAAAAGAACTTCTTAAAAATGGAAAGTATGGATTATTGGTAGATTTGTCTAAAGATTGGAAAAAATACTATTATGAATGTATGAATAAAGATATGTTAAATGAATTTATTAAAAAAACTGAAATTTTAATTAATGATAAAAAGTTAAGGGAGAAAATTGGAAAAGAAGCAAGAAAAGAAGTTATTAATGGGATGTTTTCAATTGAAAAACGAAATAGAAAATTAAGAGATATTTATGAAGAGGCGTTGAAATAAATTTAAGACATTTTTTTAAAAAATTTATCCCAAAATTCGAATAAAGCTTATAATATAAATTTGCTAATAATTCTACATGTTAAAAAATCATATGAATTTTAATAATAAGATTTTATTGATATCAGGAATAATCCTTATTCTTTTTGCTATAATTTTATTTGCAGGGAACGTTATTGCTAAAGATCAAGGTACAAAAGCAAATGATGATTCTGCCAGTTATGGTAAGAGGGGTTTAACTCAAAATATTACGTATAAAGGTGAAGATGGCAATAATTATGTTTTGGTTGTTAAAAATGGTTTAATTGTTCAAACAACTCAACAAGAGAATGATCAAAACAATAATTCTTTATGGTGGAATACTTCATGGGATAAACGAAGAGAAATATCAAATCTTTCTGGATATAATACTATAATTAATATTACTTATGATTCAAATATGCAGGCAGATTTTGATGATGTTAGATTTTTATATAATGAAACTGAATTTATTTTTGAATTAATAAATAAAGTTGATGGAGAATGGGCAACATACAAAATTACTCTTGATGGGGCAAATGTAATTCAAATGTATTATGGAAATTCTTTAGATAGTTCTAAATCACAATCAATTCAGAAATATTTGACCTCGCCTGTTAGTGAATATTGGTATGATGAAATTTCAGGAACTGCTGTTGATGATGCACAAAATTCAATGGATGCCACAAATATTAATGCAGTTGAAATAAATAAAGAAGGAAGATTTAATCGTGCTTTTGAATATGACGGAACAATTGATGAAAGAACACAATTAAATGCTGAGAATTATATGCGTTGTACTTCGGGATCTTGCGTAGTAAGTGCATGGGTTAAAATTAAACCAGAAGTTCCAGTACATACTCATGGATGCATCATTTCAAAATCTAATCATTATGAAGATGGTAATGCAAATGGTTGGAGTATTAATACTTATGATCAAAGTAATGGTAGTGTTTATGTTATAGTTTCAAATGCAAATACTCAAACAGTCCTTATCTCTTCAGGAGTTAATGTTACAGATGGGCAATGGCATAATGTAATCGCACAATTTGGTTCTTCAGGTCAGTATTTATATATTGATGGAGTATTAAGTTCAAGTAATCCAACTGAGACAATTGTCTCTGGTTTTTCTTCAACTGGTGCAACGCCTGTTGTTACAGGTGCAATGTATAGATACACCCATAGTGCTTATTGGTCTCCATTAAATGGTTATGTTGATGAAGTTTATATGAGAAATGGAACAATAAATGAAACAGAAGCAAAAATTATTGGAAATATTACTTTTTACCCAAATTATGTTTTAAACCCAGAACAATCTAAATAAATTAAAGACATTTTTTTAAAAAATTTATCCCAAAACTTCTATAAGATTCATAAAGGCAATAATTCTTCTCATAGAATCATGGATTCTTAGAATCCTATTTTATAAAGATGAAAGGAGATAAATGATAAAAATGAATCAAATTAATGAAGGAAAAAAATTTAGTTATATGTCTTTTGCAATTTTTGTTGTTATATGCTTTACGGCAATTATGACTATTGTTGCAATTACCGCAAAAGGTGAAAACTCTTCAGAGGATTACAATAATGGATTAGGTAGTAAAGGAATTACAATAAACTGGAGTGAAACTGACGATGAAGGAAAAGTTCATACCTGGTATTATGAAAGAGGCTTACTTGTCAATTACACTATCAAAGAACCAGGATTAACCAAAGGTTTAGTTAGTTATTATAAATTTGAAGAAATTAGTGGAGACTTAGTTAATTCAGCAAGTAATATGAATTTAACTCAATATGGGACAGTAGGAAGTTCAATGGGAATAATTGGAAATTCAAGGGGTACATACAGCAATGATAATTATTTTTTCGGAAATATTGAGCCTACATATCCTGAGGGAGAATGGGCAATCTCTACATGGTTTAATATAACTACCAGTTCATCTGCAGATAGATATATATTTCTTCTTGATGCTGTCAATAATTATGAATTTGAATGTAGAGCAATGATAAGAAATGACAAATTATATGTTCTTGCTTTTACGCGTGGAGACCCCACTTATGCAGAATATTTATTTCCAGAAGATTTGACCCAAAACTCTTGGAATCATTTAGTTATAACACAAAATTCAACTGGCTTTTATATCTATCTTAATAATGTCTTAAGATATTCATTTGATGTTATTTCTACAAGTGGAAATCCTGCAGATGAGTTAGGGATTGGATTTAATACTGCTTGGTTAAGGGATGGAGGAGAAATAAGAAGTCCAGCAATTGGGATATATGTTGACGAACTTGGCATCTGGAATAGAGCATTAACTGCTGATGAAATTTCTGAATTATATAATTCAGGAAATGGTTTAAGTTATCCATTTGAAGAATAATTACACAGAACTAAATTTTTTTTATTTTTCTTTTTTTTTCAAAATCTACAAGATATTTTTAATAAAAGACCTCGTCAAATCTGGCATATCCATTAAGAACTTCTTTAAATTCAGGGATTACTTTTGTATCTTCAGGATAATTTACTTCCCAGATTTTTACTGGTCCTCTAAGCCCCTGATAGAAAATAAACTCACCACCTTGGTAACCCATGCTTCTTAGACTATTTATTACCATATCAGATTCAACATGTGCAATTTTAAGAGTTGGATAATTATTAAATGCATCATCTAATAAATATAACTGTGCAAATAAGCCTTTAGAGACCTTTGGAGAGAGGTAAATTACTGCCCCTAACGGATTTATTCCCTGACCTTCAAAAGACGGGACTATATCAATAACAGCGTCTAAACCTTCTTTGAAATCAATTAATTGCCCTTCATAATAAACATATCTAATAGGTATTTTAGTCTGCACATTATTATAAACATAAACTGCTTCAGGCTGTTTGATTCTATTTATCCCATCTAATTCTAAAAGTATTCCGATAACTGCTGCTTTTCCTGAAGGTAAAAATATTTGCTTGCCATCTTTTTCATAAATAATATCTTCAAAAAGGTACATTCCCCCTTGATAAACAATGAAAGTAGAATTTGCTGTTTCTCTTGTTTGTTTTGAATCTGCAACCATTACAGGAATTGCAGAGTATCTATCATTAGGGTCATCTTGTCCTCCACCAATACTACTATAAGCAGGATATTTACCTAAATCAGTCGGGTCAATCAATAAATATGAAACATTCCATGTTTTCATGTAACTTAAAGCACTATCCGGATTTGGAGTTGTCAAGACATATCTACCAATATAATGATCTGCCTGATCCCCACCAGAGTGACCTCCGTCAGTTACAGTTTTTCTATTACCCATTGTTTGAATTAAATAACCATAATCCCACCAGTGAACAAAAATATCATCTTTCGAGGTATTTTCTCTTACCCAAGACATTGCTTCTTGCCATTGTGCATTTGCAACTAATCCGATATTTGAAGCTTGACTTCCTACTATTTGATAACTACCGTATGAATCACTTAATGGATTTCCAAATAAAGAAACAAATCCTGTAGCTATAGCGACTATAAAAATAACTCCCCACATTATTTTTGCCAAATCATCTTTTGTATTTTTTATATATTTTCCAGCTTCAAATAAAAAATAACTTGCAGAAAAACAAACAAAAGGTGTTGCTACAAAGATTGTTCTTGCTGCAGCTCTTCCTAAAATTAACATAAATAACATCCATGAAAAAATTATTATTAATTCTAAATCAATCTTAAATCTTTTAAAAAAGTACAAATAACCAAAATAACCAGCAAAGATTAAAAATCCTGATATGTAAAATAACTGACTTATGAAATTTGTTCCATTAAATAAATGATTTGCAGAAATTCTACTAAATAAAATTGATGAAATTAAAACTACCCATGCCATCAGGAAATAAATTTTATTTTGATTTGAATTAATTCTTTTTGAAAAATTAATTCCCATTAAAACCATTCCTGCAAAGAATAACCAAAACAAATAGTTTCCGGTGTTGCCAATCCAGGTTGTAAGATATGGCTGAGCATTTTCAGATACAGTTGAACCAAGTCTTCCTCCAAACCCAAACGGACTTAAAAGTCTTGAATAAATATCAAGAATCATAGTGAATATATTTTGACCTACAATGATTAAAAATAAAATTCCAAGAATTAAAGCTAAAATTAAAGAGTAAGCTACCCTCTTTTCTTCTTTAATGAATTTTAATCTTTTGATATTTTTTTCTACTAAAATATCTACAATCATAAAACCAGATACAATGATTACAAGCAGACTTGAAGAGTTCAATAATCTATGTGCAGTATCTGAAATTGTAAATCCTATTAATGTTGCAAATAACATATAAAACACTATCCATAAAAAGTAAAATAAGATTAATTTATCTTTATTTTCTTTTAATTCTTCAAGATTAAATAGATAATGAATAAGTATTACAGCGGGAATAATCATGAATAAAAAGGTTATACCCCCAGCCCATGCTCCTAATGCAAAAGCAGTTGATAATCCAAGCAAGATCCCCCATAAAAAGGTTTTTGCAAGAGATTCATGATATTTTTTTATACCGAGGGTAAAAATTAATAAGCAGGTGAACATTCCTAATATACCTAATGCATCATGGTCTAAAACTCCTGTCATTGTTCTAAATAAATATGCCGGAGAGTAGGCTAAAAATGCTGAAGCAATTAAGGCAACAGATTTTGATTTTGCAAGAAGAAGGCATAAAAAGAAAAATACAATTAAACCCAATATAAAGAAAATAACAGGGGAGACTATTGCAACCAAATTAAAATCAATTTCCGGAGAAAATATTTTTGCAAGTTTATACATCCAAACAATTGTGTAAGGAGTTATTTCCTGAAGATAAGCCACATTTGTCCCAGGGGATCTCATCTCATCAATTCCTTCTAGGCTTCCTGTTTCAAGCACAATATGAGATAATCTTAAAAAATAAAGAGCATCAGGGTCTGCCGCAGAATATTCTCCGGTAGTTTGGTCTATTAAATTATCAAGATGAGAAAGCCTCATTGATGATGAAGAAATTAAAATAGTTAGAAAGATTAAAGCAGTTAAGATAATTTGAAGTTTATTGTTTTGAAATAAGTTAACTATTGGTTCAGTATTCTTTTTAATTTTATTAAAATTATTTTTAATATTCATTTTTATTTAACTCAAACGTGATTTAAAAAGGTTATTCTATATTT
This sequence comes from Candidatus Nanoarchaeia archaeon, assembly GCA_035290465.1. Taxonomy (GTDB): domain Archaea; phylum Nanobdellota; class Nanobdellia; order Pacearchaeales; family GW2011-AR1; genus GW2011-AR13. Next base: position 8,135 of record DATDUI010000090.1, read on the forward strand.
GATTAGAGGTTATTTTTAAATAGTTTTTGAAAGGTTACAAGGAAAAAATTCAAAATCTATTTTAAAACTTCTAAGAGATAAAAAATTTCTTTTGTTGGAAAAATCCAACAAAGATACTCTTGATATATTCTGGGAAATAAATTAAATGGAGTTTTGTTACCTAAAAATCTCCCTCTTAATTCTTTTTTAAAAATTTTAAATTTTAAATCACTATGAAAATGCTCTGGATGTTCAGGATTAAATAAATCAAAAGTTGTCCAAGTAAATCTTCTTATATGCTGATAATGAGAAAATGCAGATTCATGCGAAAAATAAGGAACACGTATAGAT
>DATDUI010000091.1:0-3754 GCA_035290465.1 Candidatus Nanoarchaeia archaeon
AAACTTTACATCCAATAAATCATAAATTTTATTAAATTCTCTTAAAGATAATTCTTTGAATTTTTTCCATAATTTTAAATTTTCTTTATCCCCTTGCTCTAATTTAGCAAATTCTTTTCTGGCTTCATCTTCAAATTCTTCCCCATTTGCTTTGACATATAATTCATATAAATGTAAAATTGGATTTTCATTTAATTTCTTCTCATCCCCCCATTTTTTAAAACCTAAAATAATTTTTCCAAATTGTGTTCCCCAATCACCAAGATAATTAATTTTTACAACTTCATATCCATTAGTTTTGCAAATTTCTGCCAATGAATTACCAATAATAGTTGACCTTAAATGTCCAATACCAAACGGTTTAGCAATATTTGGACTTGACATATCAATTAAAATCTTTTTTTTCTTTCCAGAATCATTTTTTCCAAAATTTTCTTTTTCCACTAAAATATTTTTAACAATATCAACAACCATTTTTTTTCTATTCAAGAAAAAATTTAAATAAGGACCATTAACCTCAATCTTTTCAATTTCCTTAGGTAATTTTTTGATTTTCATTTTTAAATCTTTAGAAATTTCATTAGGAGATTTTTTAAATTCTTTAGCTAAAAAAAAACAAGGAAATGCAAAATCCCCCATTTCATTATTCGGAGGAATTTCCAAGATTTTTTCAATAACTTCAGGTTTTTGATTTAATGTTTTACTTAACAAATTAACAATTATATCTTTCATAAAAATATTAAATAAAATTAGAATTATAAATGTTATCTTAAAAAAAATTAATTATTTGGCTTATCAATAACCCAATATTTACCTTTAGGTTCTTTCAAAGAATGAAATTTCAGATTAATTCTTCCCGGAAAAGTAATCTCCATCATATTATTATCTAAAAGTGTTCTAAGAAATGATCGATTAGGTTCAGGAAGATTTGGACCATAAGGATCAAGATTCACACCTTGATCTAATATAATTTTTTGGGAACCCTCTTCTGTATGTAAAATTCGCTCATATTCAAGAAAAAAATCTACTTGATTACCTAATGAAAAATGAAAAACTTTATCTGAATTAATAAGTATATCCAAACCAGATTCATTTTTTATAAAATCAAGTTTCTTTCCTTCAAGTTTTTCACTTACTCTAATTTTACCCCCCAATGAATTTTTAAATCTAATATATAAAGATTCAGGAGAATAATTATCAATGCAAAATCTTAAATTTTCAAGACCTAATTCTTTAGGTAAATAATATTGTTCCATGAAAACGATTAATAAATTGATTTTATAAATGTTTGCTTTTGTAATTACTTGGTAATGACACTTAATCACAAAAAATACAATTATAAATAAGAGTACTGAATTTAATCCACCAAACAATAACATTCTTAACAAGATATAAAAAGTAAAATGTATATTATTGAATATGAAAAATGAATACGATTTAATAATTATTGGTTCTGGACCTGCCGGATTATCTGCTGCAACATATTCAGCAAGATATAAATTGAATACTCTGGTTATAGGAAAACTTCTTGGAGGCACAGCAGGAGGAGCATATGAAGTCCATAATTTTCCTTCTTATGAAAAAATACTTGGCTATGAATTAATGCAAAAAATGATTGCACAAGTAAAAAATCTTAATATTGAAATAAAAAATGAAGAAATAATGGACATTCAGCAACAAAAAGAGGGTTTTGATGTTTTAACTAAAAAGGAAAAATATTTTGCAAAAAAAGTAATACTCGCAACTGGAACAGAAAGAACAAAAATAAATCTCCCTATGGAAAAAGAATTAACTGGAAGAGGCGTAAGTTATTGTGCAACTTGTGACGGAGTATTTTACAAAGATAAAATTGTAGCAGTAGTCGGAGGAAGTGACTCTGCATTAATGGCAAGTTTGCTCTTAGCAAAATTCGCAAAAAAAGTATATATCATTTATAGGCAAGATAGTTTTTTCCGAGGAGAACCAGCAACAATAAAAGAAATTAAAGAGAACAAAAAAATTGAAGCAATTTTTAACGCTAATGTATTAAAATTAACAGGAAAAGACCATTTAGAAGAAATTGAATATATCGAAGGAAAAAATAGAAAAAAATTAAAATTAGACGGGATATTTTTTGAAATTGGAAGCACACCAGGAAGTGATTTAGCAAAAAAACTAAAAGTTAAATTAATTAACGGACAAATTAAAGTTGATAATAATCAAAAAACAAATGTCCATGGATTTTTCGCAGCAGGAGATGTAACAAATAATCCATTAAAACAAATTGTTACAGCTTGCGCCGAAGGCGCAATTGCAACATACAGTGCTTATCAGGAATTAGATAATAAAAAATAGATTTAAAAAATATAATTCTACTATCATAACATGATAGATTATGAAAAAACATTATTTGAAACTGCACCATGGACAAAAGAAATTATGCAATTTGTGAAAACACTAGAAAATGGAAGTTTTATGAGAGGTAGAACTGGATGGATAATAAGAGATATAAAAAATCCAGAATCAATTTATGAACATTCATGTAAAATGGGACTTGCAGGATACTATTTATTTAAAACAAATGATGCTATCGCAAAAGGAGTTGTTCATGATTTTCCTGAAATTAAAAAACCAGATTATCTTCCTGGAGAAATTGATCTCAAAGATAAAACAATAGGAGAATTAGAAGCAATGACACAATTAAAAGATATTATTCCAAATGGAGATTATTGGTTTAATAAGTGGTTAGAATTTGAAAGAGATAAAGAAAAAAATGGTTATTTTTATGAACTTGATAAAATATGCCCGGTAATTCAATCCATAAATTACTTAAGAACAAATAATGGTAAAAATTTAGAGGAATTTTACCCTCATGCAAGAAAGAAAATAAAAACTCCTCAATTAATATCATTATTAGATTCTTTATATTCTATGAATATACCACAAAATGAAGACGCTTATAAGTATTATTTTGAAGGGTTAAATAAAATAAATCTATAAATTCTCAAGAAGAATTTAAATAGTTAAACCCAATATTTATATAATGGCAAAAAAGATTAGCAAATTTCTTTATTGGACACCTAGGATGTTATCAATATTATTCATAACATTTTTAGCATTAATGTCTCTGGATGTATTATCATCAAAATTAGGTTTTTGGCAAATAATGTTAGGACTATTTATGCATAATATTCCGGTATTTATTTTAATAGGAATTTTATTAATCTCTTGGAAACATGAAATCGTCGGGGGTATAACATTTATTCTGGCAGGAATTCTATATTTTATCCTTGTTTTAATAACAGCAATTAAAACTGGTTTTGAATGGTATTACTTAGCGTGGGTAATACAAATTTCAGGCATAGCATTTTTGATAGGAATTTTATTTTTAATTAACTGGTTCAAAAAGAAAAAAAATTTTAGATAATGAAAACTTTATCGCTAAAACAACCTTTTGCAGAACTCGTTGTTTCAGGAAAAAAAATAATTGAATTAAGAAATTGGAATACCAAATTCCGAGGAAAATTCTTAATCCATGCTTCAAAAATTCCGGATTCAAAAGCAATGAAAAAATTCGGTTTTGACAAATTGCCAGTTGGAATGATTATCGGAGAAGCCGAATTAATTAATGTTAAAAAATATGAAAATGAAATAGAACATAAAAAAGACAGAAATAAACATTTAGCAAATTCTTCTTGGGGAAAATATGGGTTCTTGTTGCAAAATGCAAAAAGAATTCAATCAATTAAAGCAAACGGAAAATTAGGATTTTGGG
>DATDUI010000092.1:0-27484 GCA_035290465.1 Candidatus Nanoarchaeia archaeon
AAAAGCTGTTAATGATTATTATAAACATCCTAAAGAAATATTAGAAAAGTTTGGTATTGAATAATATCATAACCTTTTTATATTATAATTCTTTAATAAACAGAATGGTGAAAGAGGCGATTTTAACTGAAGAGAAAGCAACTTATTTGAGTCAATTAATTGATTCTTTGCAGGAAGCTGAATTAAGGCTGGAAGAGTCTTATGAAAAAAAAGATTATGTAATGTTTAATAAATTAAAAAAATATATTCTTGATGTTCAAGGACGGATGGATCAAGCATTAAAATGACTCTTCCAAATGATTTTAGTTCAATGAAGGAGGATATTAAAACTCAAAAAAAAATTGTTAAGGAAATTAATTCAATTTTTAAAGATATGAAAAATTTGAAGGATAAAGCTGAAAAAACAATGGCTTTATCTCAAGTGGAGGAATTAAAAAAGTCTTTAAGATTAGTTAATCAAAAATTTCCTGTTCATCTTAATAATATTGATTTTGTTCAGCCTTTAAAATTATCAAAAGTTGATTTAGGTATTTCTTCAAAAATCGGTGGTGATTTTTCTGAGTTTGATGAAGCTCAGTTTAATAAAATTAAAGATCTTAATAATATTAATCCTGTAAAATTAGAAGAAGAAAAACAAAAAGTAACTTTAAAGTCACATCAAAATAAACTTTCTCGTGGAGATTTAAAAAAACTTCATGAGGGTATTACTGATTTGGAAAAAGCAAGTTTGAAAAATCTTCTTAATAAGAAAAAAGATGTTGTTATAAGAAAGGAAAAAATACCAAGTAAATATGTTAATTTTGCGAATTCTCTTTTTGTAAAACGAGCAAGAATTATGGAAAAAAATGATTTTTTTAAAACTTTAAAATTGGATTTAATTCGGGCAAATTTAGAGTTTTTACCTATGAGTTATATTTCTGTGATGTTACTTACTACAATGATTGCTTTTTTCGTAGGTATTTTTTTGTTTGTGTTCTTTTTGTTTTTTAATCTTGGTCCTGAATTACCGATAATTACTCTTATGAATGGTTCTATCCTTGATAGATTTATTAAGACTTTTTGGATTATTTTTGCAGCTCCTATTGGCGCTTTCCTTTTAATGTATGTTTATCCTAGTTTAGAAAAAAGTTCAATTGAAACAGGGATTAATCGTGAATTGCCTTTTGCGACTATTCATATGTCTGCTATTGCCGGTTCAATGGTTGATCCCAGTAAAATTTTTCAAATTATGTTGACGACGAAAAATTATCCTTTCTTAGAAAAAGAATTTACTAAAATAATTAATGAAGTTAATGTTTATGGTCATGATTTGGTTAGTGCTTTAAGAAATGCTGCATATCATAGTCCTAGTGCGAAATTGTCTGAATTATTTAATGGTCTTGCGACGACAATTACTTCTGGTGGTGATTTAACAATATTTTTCGAAAAAAGATCGCAAACTTTACTTTTTGATTATCGTCTTGACAGGGAAAAACAAACAAAGTCTGCTGAAACTTTTATGGATATTTATATTAGTGTTGTTATTGCTGCTCCGATGATTTTGATGCTTTTATTGATGATGATGAAAATAAGCGGGTTAGGGGTGTCTTTAAGTACTTCAATGATTACTTTAATAATGGTTTTAGGTGTGTCTGTTGTTAATGTTGGTTTTTTGACATTTTTACATTTAAAACAATCTAACGAATAAAAAGAGGAAACAAGAAAAAAAAATGAAAACAAAGAAATTTTCAAAAAAATTTCTAGCTTTCATTTTTATTGAATGAGGAAACAAGAAAAAAAATGAAAACAAAAAAATTAGAAATTTTTAGCTTTCATTTTTAACGGAGTGAGGAAACAAGAAAAAAAAATGAAAACAAAGAAATTCAAAAAAATTTCTAGCTTTCATTTTTATTGAATGAGGAAACAAGAAAAAAAATGAAAACAACCGCAATACATTGGGTCGCTATAGCAAGTTCAATTTTAATCTTAGCTTTAGCTGTTTATCTTATGGAGACTAAAGCTTTTTTTGTTTTGATGGGTGTTGCGGTTTTAGTCGGTGTTTTGCCTTTTGTGTTGGGAATTATGTATGAAACTCGTGTTGAGCGTGAAAAAGAACAAATGTTTTTAGAATTTGCGAGAAATTTAGTTGAAAGTGTTAAGGCTGGAAATCCTATTAGTAAAAGTATTACTAATGTTAAAGATAAGTCTTATGGTGTTTTAAGTCCGCATGTTGAAAAATTAGCGAATCAAATCCTTTTGGGTATTGCATTGAATACTGCGTTTAAGACTTTTGCAGATGATATTGGGAATAAATCAATTTCTCGTTCAATAACTTTAATTGGTCAGGCTGAAAGGGCTGGAGGGGATATTGGGGAGATTTTAGAAGCTGTTGCTGGTGCTGTGAATACTTCAGATAAGTTGAGAAAAGAAAGAGAAGCAAATATTTCTGCGTTAGTTGTTCAAGGTTATATTATCTTTTTTGTTTTTACAATTATTATTTTGGTTATGCAATTTAAAATTTTACCTTTGGTTGAAGGTATTGCATTTACTGGGGATCTTACTAATCAAGGTCTTAGTAGCCCAACTGTTGCGGGGGGGGGTAATGGTTCACAAGGTGAATCTTTTACTGGTTCATTTTTATATCTTTTATTAGTGCAAGGTTTTTTTAGTGGTCTTGCAATAGGTAAACTTTCCGGTGGTGGAGTTAAGTCTGGTGTTAAACATTCTTTTTGGTTGATGTTTATGTCTTTCTTTATTTCGGCAATTGCCGGGTTGATATTCGGATAAAAGACACCCGCTGGTTTCCTCAGAAAATTTGTAGAATTAAATTTTCTGGGACATTCAAAAGACGATACTTTTGAAGTTTTTGAGCTTCCTCAAATTGCGGAGCGGTGGCATCTTTACTCAAGCCCACACTCATGTCAAGGGCAACTTGGAAAATTCGTGTAAACTTTCGGAGCCTTCGTGGATGTCACTTGGAATTACACCCTCTGGTTCTTTTTGACCCCCCTCGAAGTTTGGAAGGGTGATATTTTTTTGAGCCTTCTTAGATATCACATAGAGTATGAACCCGCTGGTTTCCTCAGAAAATTTGTAGAATTAAATTTTCTGGGACATTCAAAAGACGATATTTTTGAAGTTTTTGAGCTTCCTCAAATTACGGAGCGGTGATATCTTTACTCAAGCTCACACTTATGTCAAGGGCAACTTGGAAAATTCGTGTAAACTTTCGGAGCCTTTTTGAATGCCATAAGTTTTAAATAATTTGGTTAAAGATAATTTATATGAAAAAATTACTTTTAACGTCTACAGGATTTGCAAATGAAAATATAATTAATCAATTTAATAAATTGATAGATAAACCAATTTCTCAAATTAAAATTCTTTTTGTTCCTACTGCGGCAAGGAGTCAAGAAGAATTAAAATATGTCGAAGAATCTAAAAAAGAGCTTTTTGAATTGGGTATCCTTAAAACAAATTTAAGAATTATTAATTTGGATAAACCTGTTTTATTCGAAGAGGTAAAAAATTTTGATATGATTTATGTTTGCGGAGGAAATACATTTTATTTATTAAAAAAAATTAGAGAAAGTGGATTTGATAAAGTAATAAAAAAATTTGTGGCACTTGGAAAATTATATCTTGGTGTGAGTGCCGGAAGTATTTTAGTTTGTCCAAATATTGAAATTGCAAAACCTTTTGATGAAAATGATATAAATTTGACGGATTTAACCGGATTAAATTTAATTGATGTTGTTGTTTCTCCTCATTATTGTCTTGAAGATAAATCTATTATTGATAGTTTCAAGAAAAAAAATAAAGTTATCCCTTTAACCGATAATCAGGCATTATTAATTTTGGGTGATAAAATAAAATTAATTGAGTAAATATCCGCCAGTCCAATGTTTTGTAACTAAATCATCTTTTTCAATTTCTGTTAAACATTGATAAATTTTTTCTGAATTATATTCTGGATGTTGTCTTAATGAATTTTTAATATCTTCTTTTGTTGCAAGATAAAGATTGGGTCCACTGCATCCTTCTATTTGACATTTAGAAGTTTTATTCATATTATGAAATCTGTTTAATTCTCCAATTGTTGTTAATACTGCTTCACATAAGTTTGTGCTTTTCCATTCAGATGCATTTTTTATTTTAAATTCTAACATTTTATTTGATCATCCCTATAGATTCTTTTAATTGAACGCAATAGAGTATTCCTTTTTTTGTATCAACTTCAATTAAGTCTGAATAAGGATATATAAAATTCGTCACACCTACTCGAAATCTTTGGTTTCCATTTTCAATACTTTGATTTTTTATTATTGGTATTTTATGTTCGTAAATTTTTTTTGTATTTTTTGATTTAAAGTAATTTCCTGAATCCTGAAATCCATAGCAAATACCTTTTGATCCCATGAATAATCCAAATTTTATTGGTTCAATTTGTTTTGGATTATGAGAAAAACAATTTTTAATTGCTTCCATTGGAACAGATAAAATTTTTCCAGTATCTATTTGATTAATTTTTGTGATACAATTATAATTGTCCATTATCTGATAAATAAGCCCTGTTAGAAATGACCTCATAAGTTTTTCTTCCTGTTCTTTTTTTCTTCCTGTTTGGAATAATATATATGTTGTAATTGGTATTTCTTCGTCACAAATTGTTTCCAATATTCTTTTTGAAGGGTAAAATAAATCTATCATAATCTGAGAATTATAACGTTTTTTGATTTAATGAATTATTAGCATTTTTCCATGTTGCCCATGATTTCCTGAAAATTCCATCGTCGTTATATTTTTTTGCATGTTTTTTTAAGAATTGCTGTGTTGAGGGATCAGAGGTATATCCTGATCCAATTTCGTTTCCGTATTTTTCCCTGAGTTTTTGCATCTCTTCTTCCCGGACACATTTTGCTAATATTGAAGCTGCTGAAACTGCTATGTGATTCTCATCTGCTTTATGTTCGCAACTGATTTCCAGATTAGAAAGATTTTTTATTTTTGTTTTTAATAGATCATTCCATTTTTTTATTCCTGTTGATGGGCAATCAATTACTACCTTTATCTTTGTATATCCTTTGTTAATTCTATTAATTATTTCTGCAACCATATTCGCTTCAAGATTATTAAGGTTTGTTCCATCTGTGTTTAAATGATAATCAATTTCTATTGGTTTTGAAAGAACAATTTCAAATGTTTCAATTTCTTCTTTTATTTTTTCAGATAAGATTTCTCTTCTTTTTTGTGTTAATTGTTTTGAATCTTTAATCCCTAATTTTTTTAATTTTGATTCTGTGTCTTTATCCATTAAACATCCCGCCATAATCATTGGTCCTATTACCGGACCTCTTCCTGCATCATCAATTCCGAGTATTAATTCCATAATCTTTCGAATTTTACTGGGTATAAAAAGATTGTGGGATGCAATTTAATTAATTTTTGGATATACAAATATTTATAAAGTTACATTAAAATATTATTCGTTATGTTAAAATTTTTTGATTCATATGCGTTTGACGAATTTAAAGAGGGAATAGGAGAATTTACTTCAGGTGTTCCATATTGTAATTATGCAAGAAGATTAAATATAGAAATTCGTTCTGGAGATAATTCACATCAAGTAGGTAATATTATTTGTAAAAAGAAATTTAATTCTGAGAATATCTCTTGTGCTTTAACAGAGTTGAGATATAATGAAGAGGGTGAAATTGAGGCTAACTGTTCTGTTTTAGGGGATAGGATTAAATTAAATAGTTTAGAAAAAATTTAATTCATTTATATTCTTGCAAAACTTTTATAAAGAATTCTTTTTTAGTATTATTGAGGGGTGTAAATTTAGTTTTTCAAAACTAACCTTTGTCTATAAGATTTGGAGTAAAAGTTTTGAAGATAAAGAGATTAAAAATCTCTAACTTTTGATTGCAGTGCAATCTTCAAGCAAACGCTTTTAAAAAAGGAGAAATGAAAATATGAGAACAAAAAAATATGTAATTAAAGAGGGTGGCAAGTATGTTCCAAGTAAGGATATGAAAGATATAGCTTGGGTAAGTGATGATAAAATTTATAGCGATGCTAAAAAAGATCCAATTAAATTTTGGGGGGATTTAGCAAGAGAAGGTTTAACTTGGGAAAAGGAATGGAATCAAACTTATGAAGAAAAGTTACCTTATTTTAATTGGTTTAAAGGTGGAAAATTAAATTTCTGTGTTAATGCTCTTGACAGACATTTAGATAAGGGTAATAAAACTGCTTTAATTTGGGTTCCTGAACCGGTTAATGAAAAACCTATAAAATTAACTTATGCAGAACTTTATGATAAAGTAAATAAGTTTGCGAATGTGCTAAAAGGTTTAGGTGTAAAAAAAGGTGATGTTGTTTCTGTTTATTTGCCATTAATTCCGGAAGCATTGGTTACTATGCTTGCATGTGCCAGACTGGGTGCAATTCATTCTGTTGTATTTTCTGCTTTTTCTGCTGATGCATTAAAAACAAGGATTCTCGACGGTAAGGCTAAAGTATTAATTACTGCTGATGGTTATTATCGAAGAGGTGAGAAATCTGAATTATTTGGCAAAGCAAAAAGTGCAGTAAAAGGTACAACTATAGAAAAAGTTATTGTTGTGAATAGAATTGGCAAGAGAATTTTTGGCAGAAAATTTTTAGATTTTGATGAAGTGTTGGAAAAAGCTGATTCATATTGCAAACCTGAAATTATGAATTCTGAAGATCCATTATTCATTCTTTATACTAGTGGTACTACTGGCAGGCCTAAAGGGATTGTGCATGATACTGGGGGATATGCTACTCAAGCATACTGGACTAGTAAGTGGAATTTTAATTTGCATGATGATGATGTGATGTGGTGCACAGCTGATATTGGTTGGATTACCGGGCATAGTTATGCTTTTTATGGTCCATTATTAAATGGTGCGACTACTTTGATTTATGAAGGTGCTCCTGATTTTCCGAATTTTCAAAGATGGTGGAGAATTATTGAAGAATTTAAAGTTAGTGTTTTCTATACTGCTCCTACAGCGATTCGAATGTTTATGAGGGTTGGTGATAAACATCTTAAGAAATTTAAAATGGATAGCTTAAGGATTTTAGGTACTGTTGGAGAGCCGATTGATAAAGATGCTTGGATGTGGTACTTTAATACAATTGGTAAGGGTAGATGTCCTGTAATCGATACTTGGTGGCAAACTGAAACAGGCGGGACTTTAATTAATGTTTTACCTGGTATTGGACCATTTGTTCCAACCATCTCCGGTAGAAGTTTTCCAGGAACTAAACATATAATTGTTGATCCTAAAGGTCAAGAAATTCAAAAACAAGGTGTTGTTGGTGAACTTGTTCAGGTTTCTCCTTTTGCTCCTGGTATGCTTCATGGCGTTTATAAAAATCATTCAAAATATGTTAAAACTTATTGGAAAAGTTTCAAAAATAAATATGATACTAGCGATGGGGCTTATTATGATAATGGTTTAATTAGAATCACCGGCAGAACTGATGATGTGATGAAGGTTGCAGGACATAGATTATCGACAGCTGAATTAGAAAATGCATTAAATAATCATAAGTTAGTTAATGAATCCGGTGTTGTTCCTATTCCGGATAAAATTAAAGGTGAAGTGCCTGTTGCATTTGTTGTTTTAGAAAATTCTAAGTATGCATCTGAAAAATTAGTTACAGAATTAAAGAAGCATGTGGATTTAGCAATTGGTCCTACTGCAAGACCTGAATTAATTTATTTTGTTAGTGATTTGCCTAAAACCAGAAGTGGTAAAATAATGCGTAGAATTTTAAAAGATATTTTGAATAATGAGAAGCCTGAAGGTTTAATGACCTTAGTTAATCCTGAAATTGTTGAAGAAATAAAAATGGTTGTGGCAAATCATTTGAGTAAGTAATTTTTTTAAAATAGATTCTCAATTAAATTTAAATACTATTTTTGATTTTTTATTTAAAGGGTTGATGAAATGATATTTCCAAAAATTTTTAATTTTTGAGATTTCATTTTTTCATTTTGCAAAAATATGAAACTAAATATTTTAATTGGGGGGAAAGCCGGACAGGGTATTAATAAAATTTCTGAGATTGTTTCAGAAGTTTTAATTTCTTATGGATATTTTACATTCAATTATCGTGATTATCCTTCTTTAATTCGTGGGGGGCATAATTTTAATGTTCTTTGTTTTTCTGATAAAAGAATTGGCAGTATTGAAAGTAAGTTAGATTTTATTATTGCAATGGATGAAAATACGGTTAATGAACACAAAAAAGATTTGAAAAAAGATGGTATTATAATTGATTATAAAAATTTTGAAAGTTTAGGGAGAAATTTGAATGTTGCTTTGTCTGGTGCATTGATGAAAGTTTTAGGTTTTGAAGAAGAGGTTTTATTAAAAATTATTAAAAAAGAATTTAATAATGAAGAATCAATTTTAGCTGCTAAAAAAGGTTATGATTCTCAGAAAAAAAAATTTAGTCTTATTAAGTTAAAAAATCAAGTTAAAATTTTAAGTGGTAGTCAGGCGGTGAGCATGGGTGCTATTAATTCTAAAATGGATTTATTTATTGCTTATCCTATGACTCCTGCAACTGGTTTATTGCATGAACTTGCTTCTAAGCAAGTTGAATCCGGGCATATGGTTTTTCAAAGTGAAAATGAAGTTGGTGCGATTAATCAAGCATTAGGTGCGAGTTTTACCGGTGCTAAAACAATGGTTGGGACTTCTGGGGGGGGATATGATTTAATGACTGAAGGATTAAGTTTTCAGGGGATGAGTGAAATTCCTTTAGTTTTATATTTATGTTCGAGGCCTGGTCCTGGAACTGGTCTTCCTACTTATACCATGCAAAATGATTTAGATATTGCTTTACGTGGCGGGCATGGTGAAGCCCCTAGGATTGTTATTGCTCCTGGGGACCCAATTGAATGTATTGAAAAAACTAATGAAGCATTTTATTTATCTGAGGAATTTAATTGTTTATCTATTATTTTAAGTGATAAACATTTGGCAGAGTCAGAGTTTAGTTCTGATAGAAAACCGAATAAAATTTTATCTGTTAAAGTTAAACGAGCTGTTCCAGGTAAAGGAATTGTTAAGGCTACTTCTTATGAACATGATAAATTTGGTAATACTACTGAAGATGCAGAGATTGCAAGAGTTAGTGCTGATAAAAGAATTGCAAAGTATAATGAAATGAAGGATTATTGCAAAAAATTTGAAATGATTAAAATTTTTGGAAATAAAAATTCTAAGAATTTAATTATTGGCTGGGGTTCAACAAAAACTGTTATTCTTGATGCTATCGAGGGTGAAGATTTTAAATTTTTACAGGTTATCTATATGAAGCCGTTATCTAATGAAATTAAAAAAGAAATGTTAAAAGCTAAGAATGTTATTTTGGTTGAACAGAATGTTACTGGTCAATTAGGGAGATTGATTCGTGAAAAGACTGGATTAAAAATTGATAAAAGAATTTTGAGGTATGATGGAAGACCTTTTACTCAGGATGAATTAAAGAAGGAGTTGTTGAAAAATCTAAAATGAAAACAGAAAATTTATCTACAAAATATGGAATAACTTGGTGTCCTGGTTGTCCGAATTATATGATTCTTGAAAGTGTTAAACAGGCTTTGGCTAATTTTAAGCATGAAGAGTTATGTATGGTTACTGATATTGGTTGTCATGGTAAAACTTTTGATTATCTTAATATTAGTGGTATTTATGGTCTTCATGGTCGTGCTTTACCTACTGCTTTGGGTATAACTTTAGGAAATCCAAATTTGAATGTTTTAGCTTTTATGGGGGATGGTGCTCTTTATTCTGAAGGTATTGGGCATTTTATTCATGCTGGTAGATTTAATCCAAATTTAACTTTGATTGTTCACGATAATCAAAGTTTTTCTTTAACGACTGGTCAAGCGACTCCGACTTCCCAAAAAGGTTTTAAGACAAAAGCAAATTATCCTGAGCTTGGGGAATTTAATAATCCGTTTAATCCGATTAGAATTGCTTTAGCTTCGAATGTTAGTTTTATTGCTAGATGCAATGCTCGGGATATTAAGCATACTGCAGAGATTATTGAAAAAGCAATTAATCATCGGGGATTTTCGTATGTTGAAATTATTCAAGATTGTATTATCTTTAATCCTGAAATGAATAATAAAGATAAGATGATGTATAAAGTTGAAGATAATTCTGATAAAAAAATTGCTGAAAAATTAGCTGATGAGTGGGATTATAATTCTAAAATGGGTAAAATCCCTTTGGGAGTTTTATATCGAGAGAAAAAACCAATTTTAGCTGATAAGTGGCCTCAGTTAAGTAAGTTAGAAAAGAAAGGTGTTGGTTGGGTTAAGAGATAATTTTATTTTTAGAAAGTGGTATCTTATAAAACTTTTTATTTCTATCTTTGAAAATTTTAATATTGAGTTTTATTTTTTTTATTTTTCCATTCGTCAAATAATTTTAGGCATTCTAATCTGTCTATTTCTGATATTTCAATTTGTTTTTCTTTCTTTATTCCTTTGATTGCATCATAGATTAATTCATCATCAAAATCAATTTCTGATGCGTCTTTTCTTGTGCAACCAAAATAAAGTTTTTTTATTCTTGCCCAATAAATTGCTGATAAACACATTGGACATGGTTCACATGAAGAATAAATTTCGCAATTTGATAAATCAAATTTTTTTAATTTTTTGCAAGCTTTTCTGATTGCTGTAATCTCGGCATGTGCCGTTGGATCATTTGCTTGTATGACTTTATTATGTGCTTTTGAAATTATTTTTTTATCTTTAACTATTACTGCCCCGAATGGTCCTCCTTCATTTCCTCTCATTCCTTTAATTGCTTCTTTAAATGCAATTTTCATAAATTTATTCATTTTAATTTTAAAGAAGTTCAAATATATAAATTATTATTTTTTATTCAATTGTAAATCCTTCAATCCAATCTTTTGAAATTAATACATTTTTTAAAGAATTTATTTGTTTTCTGGGGCAAGAGATTAAATAGGTTATTGTGCTTTTTTTCTTTTTTTTGTCAATGTCCAAACAGAGAAGTTTCCATTTATGTTTTCCAAATATGTATAAAATTTCATCTTTTTCTATTATTCTTTTTGTTTTGATTATAAGTTTTTTTTGATAAGAACCTATTCCTTTTGATTCTAAAATTTTATCTGTTATAATTACCAGCCAAAGTATAGAATAAGTAACTGTTCCGAGGATATATTCTTCAAATCCTATGCATAAACCAATGATTGCGAAAATCCAAATACTTGCTGCTGTTGTGAACCCAAAAATTTTGTCTGTTGTTTTTATTAATGCTCCTGCTCCTAAAAAACCAATTCCTGTTACAACTCCTCCTACGATTGTTAATGCATTAGTTGCAGAAATATCCATAGACATTGACCCTAATGCACAAGAACCTACTGCGACAAAAATAAATGTTCCAAAACCTGTGGGTTTATGTGAAAGTTGTCTTTCTATTCCGAATAAAAATGCCATTAAGAATATTAATGTAAATTTTAAAATTATTATTTCTATCATAATTTTTGAAATAAAGATTTAGATTATAAGCTTATATATTCTGCAATATGTTAATTATTTTTTAAATTTAAATCTTGCTTTAAAGTGTCTTAATGAAAGTTCTTTGCCATAAATTACTTCTACGGGGGGAATTAAATGTCTTTTTTCGTATAATTCTTTTAAGCTTTCAGCTACTGAATCTAAATCTTTTTTTTCGTATCTTAATCTTGGGATTGCGAATCTTACAAAGTTTACTTCCGGAAATTTTTCTTCTTTTGTTTTTGGGTTATATGAACCAAATGCAAAATTTCCTAGTTCACAGGCTCGATGTCCATATGTTGCTAGTAATACTGCTGTTAATCCTATTCCTCCAAAATCTTCCGGTTTTATTTTTGTTCCTTGGAAAAATTTATTTACGTCAAGATAAATTGCATGCCCTCCTACAGGTGTTAATATCGGGATTCCTTTTTCTTGGAATGATTTTCCAAAATCTTGAACTTGTTTAATTCTATGGTCTAAATATTCTTCTTTAGTAATTGTCCCTAATCCTACACAAAGTGTCATTATATCTCTTCCTGAAAGTCCTCCGTATGTTGGGTGGCCTTCTGTTAAGATTTGGTAATTCATTAGTTCATCCGGAATTTGCGGATATTTTGTCATGAATAATCCTGTGTTTTTTATAAAGAGCCCTCCTCCCATATTTGCTAATCCGTCTTTTTTGAAACTTATTGTGAATCCGTCTGCATAAGAGAATGTTTCTTTTATTATTTCTTTTATTGATTTATTTTTTTGTTCTTCTTCGTAATTTTTTATGAACCATGAATTTTCTGCAAATCTGCATGCATCTAAGAAAAATGGGATGTTGTTTTGGTGGGCTATTTCTGAAACTTCTTTTATATTTTTTAGTGATACTGGTTGTCCTCCTCCTGTGTTATTTGTGATTGTTAGGTAGATTAATGGGATTTTTTCTTTTGATTCTTTTATTAATTTTTTTAGTTTTTCAGTATTCATATTTCCTTTAAATTGGCTGGTGGAATTTGGATCTTTTAGTTCTGAAGAGAATAAATTGATTGCTTTTATTTGGTTGGCTTCTATGTTTGCTTGTGTTGTGTCGAAGTGTCCATTACTTGGGATTATTTGGTTTTTGTTTAGTTGTCCGATTGTTCTGAATAGTGCGTTTTCTGCGGATCTGCCTTGATGGAAAATGAATGCGTTTGGTTTTTCAATTGATGGTTCGTTAAAAAATTGTTCTCCAAATATTTCTCTTATTTTTTGCATTAAGATGAAATATCCTCTGTTTGAACCGTATGATTCATCTCCTTGATGCAATGCTGCCCATTGTTCGTTTGTCATTGTTGTTGTTCCTGAATCTGATAAGAAGTCGCATCCTGTAATACCTTCTGAAGGAAAAAAGAAAACGTTTAATCCTGCTTTTTCGAGCATTTCTGCTCTTTCTTCTGCATTAAAGTTTTTTTTAAATTCTATTGAATGATTAATATATGGCCGTGTTTGTATTTTTAGGTTTTTTTCTGGTGGAAATTTTTTTATTATTTCTTTGATTGTCATAAAATGCTGAATGTTTAAGAATTTTTAAGGATTGTTGTTATAAGATTATATTGGGCTCAAAGAATTTTTTCAAAATTCTTTTGGGCTTCAAAACAGGTATATTTTGAAGTATTTGAAAAATCCCTCCAAATTATTAAAAATCTATAGCGAGGGTGGGATTTGAACCACACGACCTCCGGGTTATGGGCCCGACGAGCACTCCAGGCTGCTCCACCTCGCTATGTTATTAGATAAGCCTTTTTGCTTTTAAAACTTGCTATATGCTCAAAATACCATAATCTTAAAAATATTTGATTCTTTTGTTTTATATGGGTAATTTGGAAGAAAATCTCGGAAATCGTATGTACGGGATTATGGATCAAGAAAATTTTTTGACAAGAAAAAGATTGATTCCTCATATGACTTTACAATTGTTAAAATTAAAAAATATTAAAAATAAGATTGAAACTGAAAAAAAGTATTATGATATTAACCTAAGAAGAGACTTTCATGAATGCACAAGAGAATGCAGAAGATTAGTTGATGAGTATGAAATGTATTTAAGTAACGAAATAATTTATCTAAAATCAATTTATTCAATTTCAAAAAAAGAGATTGAGGAAGCTTATTTTAATCGTTATAATGGTGGAGAAGAATTAATTGTGGGTTTATGTGCACATGCTTCTTATTTAGGTCAAAATTTAAATTATTCAAAAAAATGTGCTGGAATTGGAAAATTAAAAAAATCTGACTTAAAAAGAATAAAATAATATCTTCACACGACATCAGAATTAAAGATTTTGTAGGTAGTGTTAATTGCACTGTGCAATAACTCATTTTTTTCTAATCATTAATTTTAAATACTGAAAAATTTTCAGTTATTTATGCCTCGATCGCATACAGAAATTAAAAATTTCTGTCCCTCCAAAATCCCTGTTGTGTCTTCACACGACATCAGAATTAAAGATTTTGTAGGTAGTGTTAATTGCACTGTGCAATAACTCATTTTTTTCTAATCATTAATTTTAAATACTGAAAAATTTTCAGTTATTTATGCCTCGATCGCATAGTGGTTATTGCACTCGGTTGCTAACCGAGGCCTTCACGGGCTCGCAGGTTCAATTCCTGCTCGAGGCGTAATAACATATCGCTTTTGCGATATGTTTTATTTTTGCAGGAGTTTTAACAAAATTCAAGGATATTTTTCAGGTTCAATTACTTCATACTCCCATGGAGTTGAAGTTCCCAAAATTTTTAAAAAAAATTTTTAGGACTTGCTCGAGGCGTAATAACATATCGCTTTTGTGATATGTTTTATTTTTGCAGGAGTTTTAACAAAACTCAAAAATATTTCTAAAGGTTCAAAACTTCAACTGCATTGCCTGTTGAAGTCCCAGAGAATCTTTGATTCTCTGAGCCTTCCCGGGCGTATATAATCTAGTATATTATATGGGGTGACCACAAAATTAGAAATTTTTATAAACGTGGGCACCTTTAATATTTTATGTACATTGAAAAAAGAAAATCGGGAAAGGATACAAAATACTATTTAGTACATTCTTATAGAGAAAAAGACAATGTAGAAAAGATAAGAAAATATTTAGGTATGAATCTATCCAAAGAAGAACTTAAAAAGAAAAGAGAAAAGACAGAAAAATTAATTCTTGAGGTTATTGAAGAAATGAGCACAAAAGTTTTTTCTTTTAGATTAACAAAAAATCAAAGAGAACTATTAAACAAGTATAACAAGAAAATTAAAGTTTTTCATTTAAGTAAAGAAGAATGGAAGATTTTTACAGAAGACTTTGTTTATAATACAAATGCAATTGAGGGCTCGACAGTTTCAGAAGAAGAAGTAAAAGAGATTCTTGCAGATAAGTCCAAAACTCAAGACCCAGATGAAATAGAGACATTAGGGGTGGCAAAAGCCATAAATTACATTAGAACAACAAAAGAAGAATTATCTTTAGAATTGTTACTTAAGCTCCATAAATTATGTTTTGAAGGATCTAAACATTTTGCAGGAAAATTCAGAGATGTAAATGTGGTTGTTAGAAATTCAAGGGGAGAAATCATTCATGCGGGAGTTATGAAAGAAGAATTAATAGATTACCTCAAAGATTTTGTTTTATGGTACAAAGAAAATAAATTCCATTTTAAGCCGCTCGTTTTAGCAGCAATATTACATAATCAATTTGAGCATATTCACCCATTCCAAGATGGAAATGGAAGAATTGGAAGATTGTTATTAAATTATATTTTGATAAAGAACAATTATCCCCCAATAAACATAAAACTTGAAGATAGGCAAGAGTACTATCAAACACTTCAGAAATATTCAAGAGAAGATGATTTAAAGCCAACATTAAAGTTTTTGATTAAACAATACCGGAAAACCTTGAAAGAGGTGACTACAAAAGATAAAGAAAGATAATTTTGTGGGCACCTGTTTAAAAAGAAAAGATTACTTGAAGAATATTGTACTTCCGGCGTAATAAACATATCGCTTTTGCGATATGTTTTATTTTCCTAAATAATTATAAATTCTTTTTTATTTGAATTTTAAATGGTTGTAAATATTAAAAAATATTTAGAAGAAATTGTTGAAAATGATATTCTGTTTAAAGAAACAGGTTTTACTTCAAAAGAAATTAATTTTATGAATAGTATAAAAACTGAATTTTATATTCGGGATAAAAAGTTAATCGAGAATTTAAATCCTGTAAACAATTATTGTGTTATATCTGTTGGTGCTTTACATGTTTTGACTGCAGTTAATAAGTTACAAAATTTAGGTTATTATTCTGAAATATTTTCTCCAATAAAAAGTGGGTTTTTATCTTATGCGATTAATTCAAGTTTATCTTTTGAACTTTTAAATGGTTTAGAAAAAACAAAAAATTCCATAAAAAAAGCTTTGATTATTGCTGATAGACATACTATGATTTATAGTCTTCTTGGGATTTTAAAAGAACCTAAGGAACTTTTAAATGAAGGTATTAGTCAGGTTGATATTGGATTAGAACATTCTTTTCCAGGGAATGAATTAAAGTTTCTTTTTAAAAAAAGTAATCATTGTTTTCATGTGTATGATGAATTAAGAGATTATGCTTTAAAATGTTTAGATAAAAATATAAAATTAAATCTTATTGGTTTAGAATGTCGAAGTGATGGTAAAGAAATTTGTTGATTAAGCAGTAGTTTGTTCAGCTTTTTCGTATTCAATCTTAATTGTGCCGGGTAATTTTGGCTTAATTTGTTTTATTACATTTCTTGCGAAAGCTAATTGCTTATCGTTTGAAACTCCTACAAAGAAAATTTTGTTTCCTTTTTTCAAAATGGCTGCTTTACCCATACATTTACCAAATGACAACTGCATTCCAGTTTGCATACGATCTGCACCTGCTCCGGTAAGCATTTTGTTTTCTCTTTGAATATGGTGTGGATATGGGATAACCCTGAAAACATATTGACCTGCACATTCTTTTTCTAACTTTTTATTAATAAATTGCCTGCATGCTTCAAGTGAATTATGTCTAACTTGAACATCTTCTTTCATTGTAACAATTAAATGGTGTGGGAATTTACCTTTATTGAAAAGTTTTTCGTCACCCATTGAGAATTTAACAATTTTTTGAGGTGGAACTGTTTTAATATATGATTTATGTTTCTTTTTACTTATACGTGTATAAGGTGTAACTAATCTCTTTGAATATGCACTTGCTTTTCTTAGTGTTACCATTTTATATTTTCATCTGGTCCAATTTAATTTGTAATTTAACTCTTTCTTGAAGTCCTTTATAATGTGGGCAGAAATCATAAGATGCTGATTTACATAATTCTTCTTTTTGGTCCAATAAATCTTCATAATTTGGAGCATTTTCACCTAAGTCAATTAATTTTAGTGTATCTGGGCAGTCTCTGTCATTAACATATGGGCAATAAAAATTTTTTTCTAGATTCATTTTATATTTACCTCTGTTGTTATTGCCTGACCTGGCAAGCCTTTTTCGAAAATTGCTCTAATTACACCTTTATTTCCGTGTGGTGCTGAAACTTTACCCATGATAATTTTACCTGCTGGTGATTTCCATTCAACGCTTTTTCCAACAAATTTTTCTGCACTTTCTTTTGAGTTTATGCCTTCAATTTCGATTAAAAAGTGCTTTTCATGAATAGTTTGTTTTCCACGTCTAAATTGCAATACTTTTCCTTTTACCATAGTAAATTAGGGAGAAGATTAGTTTATAAAAGTTTTCATAATTGAGATTTTATTAAAAATATTAAAATTTGTTTAAAAATGTAATTTTTAAGTTTTATTTTTTGTTGAAAATTTTAATTTTGAGGATTCCCTCTTAAAGTCGGGATAAATCCCGACGACTCACACTTAAAAATATTTGAATTGTCAATTTACTTAACTAAAAATTAAACTTTTCAATATATTTTTTACCCCATAAACTATATAAATTAATTTTTGTTTTTAGATTCATGAGGGATGAGGTGATTGCTTTTGATATTGGCGGGACTAGTATGCGTTCTGCATTAATAAAAAATAATCAGATTTTAAAGTATGCAAGTATTCCAACTCCGAAGACAAAAGCAGAATTTCTTGAAAAAATTGTAGAGTTTATAGACGGATTTAATTCTTCAAATGTTAAAGGTATTGGTATTGGAATTGCAGGTCCTGTAAAAGAAGGTGTAATAAAAAATGCTCCAAACTTGGTATTGAAAAATTTTGATTTAAGAAAGTATCTTATGAAAAAATATCATAAGCGAGTTGAAATAAAAAATGATGCTGAGTGTTTTACCATTGCTGAACTTAAAAAAGGTTCAAGATTAAGAAATTTTCTTTTGATAACTGTTGGCACTGGAATCGGCGGTGGGATTGTTATTGACGGAAAAGATTATCGTGGTATGGGGTATGGTGCTGAATTTGGGCATATGTATATTCAAGATGAACAATGGGAAACTCTTTGGAAAAAAACTCGTGCCAGGATAAAAAAAGAATTTGGCAAGGAATTGCTGATTCGTGATTTTGTTAAAATGAATGATAAAAAATCAAAATTAATTCTTGATGAATGTACAGATTATTTTGGCAAGGGGATTGCTTCGCTTATCTCTGCATTTGATCCTGAGGCAGTTTTTATTGGTGGAGGGGTTCGTGATTCCGGAAAATATTTTATTGAAGAGGTTAAGAAAAAGGTTGAGAAATATTCATTTATTCCTAGAAAAACTCCTATTAAATGGACTACTCTTGAGAATCCGGGGATTATTGGTGCGTCGCTATTGATTGATTAGGATAAAAGGAACCCCTTGGTTCCTTTTGAACTTCCTCGAAACATTGAAGGGTGGCATCATTATGAGCCTTCTTGGATGCCACATAGAATGTAAACCCCTTGGTTAGTATTAAAGATTTTAATAAATTCCCCCATTTCTTTGTTTAAAAAAGTGTGTTAAAGATTTTAACAAATCCCTTTTTAATCTTGAATTTTTCCCACATCCCCAAAATTTTTGTAAACAAAAATTTCCCTTTAAGCAGTTAAAATTTTATTATTAAACACACTTTTTTATTTCTTTACTTGAATTTTAATTCCCTCACCTTCTCATTGGATTATCGTTTCTACCACGAAGTTACTTGCCCCTTCATTGCTTTGCAATATCTGCACCTTTAAGCCATTAAAATCTTAATTATTAAAATTCTCCATAAAAATTCTATTTTTTAGAACTTACAATCAAATTAATCTTTTGTCCAAACATTTTTGATGCTTTTTTTATATATTCTTTGATATTTTGCTTAAAGTATGGTTTATTTTGCTTTTGGATTTGACCTATTAAGTAATAGGAATATGCAATAAATCCCGCATAATTCAAATCTTTTGGAAGGGATAAATTTAGTCTATTTTTACCGAAAATGTTGTTTTTTTGTCCTAAACTAATAAAAAGTTCTGTATTTGAACTTACAATTGTTTCTGCATGTTTTGTATGTTCAAATGTGAAAACTCGTGCTGAGATTTTTGACCCGAAAAGTTCTTCAAATTTTGTTAATAGCATGTTTGATGCAAGATAGAACTTTTCCGGAATTATTATGTAAAATGCATCATATTTTTTCAAATCTTTTGGTATTTTTTTTGAATTTTCTTGAATAAATTTCAAAATTTTTGTTGGATTTTCACCTGTTTTAGAAAAAATCATGCTTAGATATGTTGAAATATTATAAGTGTAAGGTTCAGGATTTTCAGGGAAAATATATGTTTTGTCTGCATATTTTTTTGCAATTGCATTTGGATTATTTGTTAATAATACTATTTTTATCCCTTTTTCTTTGAGTTTTTTAGCGATTTTTGGTGCATGTTTTCCCCCAAAAGAAGAAATTATAACACTTCCATCAATATCTTTTAATTTCTTTAAATAATCACTTTCATCTGCAAAAACTGCATTTGTTCCTTCAAATAATATCTTTCCCACATGAAATGCATTACCGCTCCCAATAACTAATGGTTTTTTAAAAGTGCAGAATTTATCTATTTTTTTGATTGGTTTTTTGGTAAAAGTATTCAAAGCATTAATTACACCTTCATCCAAATTAATGATTTCCATTCTTTAAATTGAATAATTTAAGATATATAAATGTACTTTTTTAAACGATTTTTTTGTATTTTTATTTTTTTTAAGATTTAACAATCCCCCTGAATTTCTTTACTTGAATTTTATTTCCCACATTTTCTCGTAACCTCGCATGATGAAAAAAGCATACAAAGATTTTAACAAATCCCCTTTTAATCTTGAATTTTTCCCACATCCCCCAAATTATTACTAACGTAATAATTTGCCTTTAAGCCGTTAAAATCTTATTATTAAACATACTTTTTTATCGTTTCTACCACGAAATTACTCGTCCCAAAATCATTATTAATGATTTGCCTTTTAGTTATAGAGAATTATAAATAATTCTCTAACACCAAGAATTTTTAGGAGAATGAATTCTTGGGTGTGCTCAAGAAACCCCATTTGCAAGTTTCTTGACAAAAGTAAACTAAACCAACGTTAATTCAATTAGTTTATTTTGTTAAAATTTTAATTATTAAAAAACAATCTTTTGACTTTTTTCAAATTATTAAATAATGATTTGCCTTTAGTCATTAAAATCTTATTGTAGAATGTTCATTTCTCCAAAACAAATATTTCTCTTCCTACAATTTGTCCTTGTCTAAATTCTTTTATTGGGAATCCCTCTACTAATCTTAATCTTGTTCTTTCTAAAATTCTTTCAATGTTGCAGGATATTCTTTTTTTTCCGATTCTAATATCCGGGGCAGTAAAAACTATTCTTCCTGAAATTTTATTCTTTAAATTATTTATTACTTTAATCATTAAGTTCTCGAATCCTTCTTGAATCTCTTGTGCTTTTTCTTTTGTTGGAATTTTTTTTAAAATATCCCCTAAATCCGGTTCTGTTGCAATTGCATTTGCTTTATCAATATTAACTGAACTTGAATCATTACTTATTAATCGATAATTTTCTTTGTTAAATTTTGCCCAAGAGAGATTTTGATTTGCTCCTTTAATTGCTTCCCTGTCTTTATCAATTCCTATAACTTTTAAATTTTGGATTAATGATTCCTGTAAAATTACTCCTATCCCGCAAAAGGGGTCTACTAGTGTTTCACCTTTTTTTATGAGTGAAAGATTGATTAATATTTTTGCAAGTCTTGGGGATATTGAAAGTGATTCTCTTCTTACCGGTTTATTCATATCTCTTTTTTCGAGTTCTTCATAATTACATTTTTGTGTTATCTTCCCGAAATAATTTTCATCGTCTTTACTAAATAAGAAATATTCTTCTTCAATTAAATTTGATACAAGATTATCTACTATTTCTCCATTTTGAAGTTTAACTTTTCCTGTTAATTTTTTTTCAATTGCTTTTAATTTTTCGAATCTAAATTTTTGTTTTAAATAAATAGAAATTTCATCAATTTTTTCTTTTGAATAATTCCATAAAACATAATTAAATTTATTCTTTTGACCAGAGTAAAGTTCTTTACCGCTTAAGTCATTAGTAATCTCTTCTATCTCTCCCGAAGATAAAATTTCTCCTATTGCGATTACACCTCCTAAATTTTCAATAATATTATTTAATTTCTCTTTGACTTCTATTAAAATTGCATTTTTGTTAATTGAATAATTTAGTAAAGGATTATTGATTCTGATTAAGTAAGATTCTACTTCTTTTACTGATAATTCTATATTTCTTCCTAAAATTATTAAGTATTTCATGGAAATAAAAGAAAATCTTTGTTTAAATAACTATTTGGTTATTAATTATTCCTTAATTTTTTGAGAAAATTATTTTTAAATATCTAATAAGTCTGAATTTTATAATTCTCCTGAATCTTTTTGCTTAAATTTTTATTTTCCATAAAAGAACTCCTTGTTCTTTTTAAAAATTGTTTTTAAGATTTAACTAAAAAGAACCCTCTGGTTCTTTTTGAATCTCCTCAAAATATTGAAAGGTGGCATCTCTTTGAACCTTCGTGGATGCCACGTGGAAATCCCCGAGTTCTTCCCTTGAATTTAATGCTCCACTCCTTTTCGTAACTTCACACGAAACTTTGTGTATAAAAAAGCGTATGAAAATTTTAACAAATCCCCTGAATTTTTTTATTTGAATTTTAATCTCCCACATCCCCCAAATTATTACAAAAGTAATAATTTGCCTTTAAGCAGTTAAAATTTTGTTATCAATACGCTTTTTTTTATTGTTTATACCACGAAGTTATTCGCCCCCATTATTATTAGAATAATGATTTGCCTTTTAGCTGTTAAATCTTAATTATTAAAAACAATTTTTGAATTTATTAATTATTCCTTAATTGTTCTTCAAGATTATACTTTCTTAAATATTCTTTTGCTTCTTCTGCTTCAGGATGTGTTTCAATAAATCTTTTAATTTTTAAAAATTCTTTTTTTGATAATCTTGTTGTTTCTTCTAAATCTTTTGGTTGAAATAATCTTTCAATAAATATCCATGTATGTTTTTTTCCATATTCATAATCTTTTTGACTCATCCAGTATGGGGGTCCAAATGATATCTGATGAAAAATATAATTTTTTTCATTATCTTTTAATTCTTTTTCAAAGATATAAACATCGATTTCAGGTAATCCTGGAATGATTCTCTTATTTTTGTCTTGAATGTTAGTCTTTTGATATCCTTTATCTTTAAGAATTAATCCTGGTTCTAACCTTGATCTTTCAGATATCTTCTTTAGTTTGCTATATCTTTGATTGTGTCTTTGAAATTTATAAAAATCGTCTTTAGTGATTTCTTCCATTATTTTTATTTTTTAGATTTAATTTTATCTATAATAAGACCTATAATTGCACCGTATAAAAAATAAACAATAGGACTTAACCAAATTCCAATTCCTCCTGCAGTATCAGAGGTTACTTTTGGGATTAAAATACTTATAATTAGTGAGATTGGTGTCCATGAGGCAATTGCCAACAATACTCCGAGCATACTAGTAATTTCAATATTAAAAAGTGATAATGCAATCAATCCAATAATAAGCCCAATAAGTCCAATTTTTAACCAAAATGGTTTATTCTTTAAATCCATATAATTTGTATAAATTTAATACTTTATAAAAATTGTTCTTTCTTTTTTCTTAAGAAATTTTTAACATATGGCTCATCATACCTTAATTTTCCTTCAAGATTTTGAGATTTTAAAAAATCTCTTGCTTCTTGTGCTTCCGGATGATCTTCTAAAAAACTTTTTATTTGATTAAATTCTTCTTCTGTTAATTCTCGAATTAATAAATTATTGTTTACATAATTATATGTTAAACCTGATTTATCTGATTCTAAATCGCTTATCAAAAAATGTTTGTCTTCAAATTTCCAAATATGTTTTTTTCCTGGAATATAATTTTGTCCGTCTTCATCAAACATCCAAGAAGGGCGACCAAATGATACATTGCAAAAATTGTATTGTCTTTCATGTCCTTTTGATTCTATTTCTTTTATTAGAATATAAATTCCAATTTCCGGTAAACCCGGAATTGTTCCCTCCTCTTTATTTTTATCTTCTATTGGGATTGTTCTATATCTGGATTTTCCTAAAACTAATCCTGGTTTTAAGTTTGGTCCAATTAGTCCTTGATCTTGACAGTCTTTTGCTTCTTGCCAAGACTTATATCTTTCCCAACAGCCGGGATATTCACATAAATATTTTGGTTCCAAGATCTCTTTTACCATATTTTTTTTATAGTAGAACTTGTATTTAAGGATTATTATAAATTAAAATGTTAATTTAATCATAATAGTCATCCCATTTTTTTTGAAGAACTTTTTTTACCCAAGAATTATTATATTTTAATTGTCCTTCAAGATTTTGTGCTTTTAAGAAATCTCTTGCTTCTTGTGCTTCTGGGTGTGTTTCAATAAACCTTTTAATTTTATTAAATTCTTCTCCTGCTAATTCTTTCATATCTTCGATAGGATTTGTTACCCAACTAAATGTTAATTTTGATTCTAGTTCATCTGCTGAAATTGGTGTTTCATAAAATGTCCATTTATGTTTTATTCCGTGTTGATATTTTTTTCTTTCTTCTTGTGAAGAGAATATTCCTCCTGGAGTCCTAAAATTTAATTCATGAAACAGATAAACTTTATTATGACCTTTAGGTTTAGAATTTCCTGTTAAGATATAAATCTCTATTTCCGGTAGGCCTTCATCTAATCCGAATTTGTTTTCTTTATTATTTATATAAGTATTTTTGTAACCTTCTCCTCCTAAAACTAATCCTGGTTTTAAGTTTGGACCAATTAATCCTTGTGCTTGATGTTTTTGTGCTTCCTCTGGATTATTAGTTGAATAAAATGTGCATCCTGGAAATTCACAATAAAATCTGTCTTCTTTATGTTCTACTTTTTTCACCATTATTTTATTATGAATTATTCTGTTATAAATTTTGTTATACAAAAGATTTATAATTTATTTGTTTTTTATTTAGTGATGGTTATTTATTCAATTGGTCATAAGAATCCTGATACTGATTCAGTTTGCGGTGCTATTGCTATTGCAGATTTAGAAAATCAATTAGGAAACGAGACTATTCCTTGTATGCAGGGAGAATTAAATCCTGAGACAAAATTTGTTTTAAAAAAGTTTAATGTTTCAGTTCCAAAGATTTTAACTGATGGTGAAGGTAAAAAATTGATTTTGGTTGATCATACTGAAGTTTCTCAAACAGTTAATAATCTTGGAAAGGCTGAAATTGTCGGTATTATTGATCATCATAAATTGGGTGATATTACGACTTCTACTCCTTTAGAGGCTTTAATCAGACCTTTAGGTTCAACTTGTACGATTATTAAACAATTATATAATTTTTATGATAAGGTTATTCCTAAAGAAATTGCCGGGATAATGCTTTGTGCAATTTTAAGTGATACTGTTATTTTTAAGTCTGTGACTACGACTTTAGAAGATAAAAAGGTTGTTGAGGAATTGGCAAAAATTGCAGGTGTTAAGGATATTAAAAAATTAGGGATGGAGATGTTTAAAGTTAAGTCTGCAATTGAGGGGACTTCAATTAAGGATTTAGTTTTAAGAGATTACAAAGATTTTGATATGAATGGTCATAAAGTTGGTATTGGGCAATTAGAATTAATTGATTTAAGTTTAATTGAAAAGATTAAAGATGATTTATATGAAGAAATTAAAAGAATGAAAGGTGAAGGCAGACATAGCGTTTTTTTATTGTTAACTGATATTATGAAAGAAGGAACAGAAATGTTATATGTTACTGATGATTCTAATATTATTAAAAAAGCATTTAATAAAAAACCTGAAAAGAAAAGTGTTTGGCTCGATGGTGTTATGAGCCGAAAAAAGCAAGTTGTTCCTCCTTTAGAAAAGGCTTTTAGTTAAAACTTTTATACGAATCTATTCTGTAATTTCTTAATATAATCTGTTTGTATTATTCACTTATGGATGTTTTTGAAAACAGAATTGATGCCGGAAATCAATTAGCTGAAAAATTAATTAAGTATAAAGATAAAAAAGATACAATTATTCTTGGGATTCCCCGTGGGGGTGTAGAGGTTGCTTTTGTAATCTCTCAAAAGTTAAATTTGCCTTTAAGTGTGATTATAATTAAAAAAATTGGTGCTCCGAATAATCCTGAATTTGCGATTGGTGCTGTCAGCACTAAAACATTTCATTTGAATAATCAATTAACTAAAGAATTTAATATTGGCAAGGAATTTCTGAATAAAGAAATTAATTTAAAACAAAAAGAAGCAAAAGAAAGGCAAGATTTTTTATTGGGGGATAAAAAATTATCGTCTTTAAAAAATAAAAATGTGATATTGGTTGATGATGGAATTGCAACCGGAGAAACAATTAATCTTGCAATTAATATAATAAAAAAGGAAATGCCTAGTAAAATTATCGTTGCTGTTCCTGTTGCTGATATAAATATTTTACCACAAATTAATGCAGATGAAATTATTTGTATCCTTAAACCAAATTATCTTGGTTCAATTAGTGAATTTTATCAGGAGTTTTTACCTGTTGAAGATTCAGAAGTTAAAACTTTATTAAAAAATGCAAGAAGTTAAAATTAAAATTGAAAATATTGAATTAAATGGTCTTTTGGTAGTTCCAAAAGATGCAAAAGCAATTATTTTATTTGTTCATGGAAGCGGAAGTAGCAGGTTTAGTTCAAGAAATCAATTTGTTTCGAAGATTTTGAATAAAAATGGTTTTGCGACTCTTTTAATTGATTTATTAACATTAGATGAAGAAGCTATTGA
This sequence comes from Candidatus Nanoarchaeia archaeon, assembly GCA_035290465.1. GTDB lineage: Archaea > Nanobdellota > Nanobdellia > Pacearchaeales > GW2011-AR1 > GW2011-AR13. The sequence goes on from DATDUI010000092.1 coordinate 25,898, forward strand.
TGACAAAACCAGTGAATTGAGATTTGATATTGAATTTTTAGCAAGGAGATTAATCGGCATAACTAATTGGTTAAAATTAAATTATAATTATTTGAAAATTGGATATTTTGGTGCAAGTACCGGAGCAGCAGCTGCATTAATTGCTTCTTCACAAAATAAAGTCCCTTTTGCAATTGTTTCTCGTGGGGGTCGTCCTGATTTGGCTTTAAATTTTTTGAAAAATGTAGTATCTCCTACTTTACTAATTGTTGGTGGAAATGATTTTGAAGTAATTGAGATGAATAAAAAGGCTTTTGCAAAATTAAAAACAAAAAAGAAATTAGAAATTGTTTCTGGTGCTTCTCATTTATTTGAGGAAGAAGGAGCTTTAGAAAAAGTTTCATCTCTTGCAATAAATTGGTTTAAGGGTAATTTAAAATGAAATATTTATTAACTGAATCTGTAAAACATTTAAAAATTCCTTTTGTGAAAGTTGAGAAAAAGCTTTTTGCCGAAGGTGAATTATATATTAGGATAAGAGAAAATTTGGAAAATAAGCCATTAATTATTATTAGCAATATTACGACTGATAATTTTTTGGAATTTTTATTTACTGTTGATGCTGCAAAACGGGCTAAGGCTAAAATAAAAAAAATAATTATTCCTTTTATGAGTTATGCAAGACAGGATAGGGTTTATAATTCCGGAGAGTCTGTTTCCGGTGCAGTTATTTGTTCTGTTTTAAAAAATTTAAAAATTCCTATTAAAATTATTGAAATTCATAATGTTGATTTAATTAAGAATTTTGGTTTTGAAAATTTTAGTTTTCTTTCGATATTATTAAAGGAAATTCCAAAAAAAGATTATATTGTTGTTTCCCCGGATTTTGGAGGAAAAGGAAGAGCAAAAATTATTGCTGATATTTTGGGTTCTCCTTTAGTGATTATTAAAAAAACTCGTAAAAATCATATTTTAATGCAACTTAAAGAAAAACTTCCAGATAAAAATATTTTAATTGTGGATGATATGATTAGTACTGGTACAACTTTAATTAAAGCTTCTAGGTTATTAAAAAAAGCCGGGGCTAAAGAAATTTATTGTATTTCTACTCATGGGCTTTTTGTTGGGATGCGAAAAAGAATTTGCAAAAATCTTTTATTAAAAAGATTTTTGTTTCTAACACTTTAAATGTTCAAGGTTTAAAGCAAATATCTGTGAAAAAAATAGAAGATTTTCTTTTGAGGATTTAATCTTTATATTCTTTGTATATAAAATAGAGCGATACAATAATTATTGCTATAGCTAGATAATAATATCTTGTATCAATTATATAACCTGCCATTATTGATAATATTCCTAATGCTAAGAAAAAGAGAGAGTCTTTCATTAGTATTTATTAAATCTTAGAACTTCTTAATCTCTATGGAGTTTTTTGGATAAAAATTCCTTCTTAGGGATAATTTAGTGGTTTGTCCTTTTTTGATAGTTATAAACTTTTAAATAAGATTTTAATAACCTTTTATTTTATCTACAAAGTATGGTGATAACTATCTATAATCATACTATATCTTGTAGTCTGATAAAGCTATGGATTGTCCGTATTGTTCA
>DATDUI010000093.1:0-14840 GCA_035290465.1 Candidatus Nanoarchaeia archaeon
AAGTTTAATCTCTATTTAAAATTTTTTTTTGGGAAGAATTGTTGGAGAAGTATTAGTAGAGCATAAATCATCCTTATCTCTTGCTTCTTCCATGCTTTTTTTTATTGTTTGAAACATTTTTTGCCCCCAAACACCTACTCCGCATCGATCACAAAAATCAATTACCGATGAATCAGAGATTTCAGTATTGCAATAAATACATTTTTTAGCCATTTTTTTCACTCCTTTTTTTAATAGAAATTTTAGATTAAAAGAGTTTTTAAAGTTATAGATAATTCAATATAATTTTTTAGATATTACTAGTAAAATTATATTTTTTCATTAATTGATAATAAATCAGTGCTTCATCGTCGATATGTTGAGATTCCAGATGAGTTAAATAATCTTTAGCATAATCAAATCTTTTTGGACCAATTAAAACCCTTCTTGCTAAACCCATAAGAGGGGGATATGGGATAGTATTACCTTCTAATTCTAAAATCGGCGTCTCTGTTGCATAGCCGATACCCATATAAAAAAGCCCATAAGTATCATGAAGTCTTCCTTCATCGAAGTTTACAATAATCAAATCAATTTTATCTGAAAAATTTACTAATGGCGATAAAGTTTTTCCAAGATAAATATTTTTTATTTTAGCCATGTCATTAATTAACGAATCCATCGACGTTAAATCTCCTGCAAATAAAATATTTTTATATTTATCTTTTGATTTTGTTTTATCAACTGCTTTAATTGAAGGGTATTTTGAAAAATATTTTTTATTTTCGATCAAATCAATTACTCCGTCCTCAGTTGAATAATAATGAGAGGCAATTTTTTTTATCAAAGAGTCTTTTTCTTCGTTTTTATCAACGGCTATAATACATCTGCCTTTTGCTCTTGCTCCGCCCAATTCTGAGTATGACATTGTTCCGGCTCTTCTGCCAGAGTGCAGATAAACTAAAGCAATATCAGAATTCATGGCGGCGTTCATATCTTCATAATCTAATCGAGCAATAGAACTTTGCTTATGGTTTCTTGGATCATTAAAATTAAAATGATTTAGTCGATTTATCATTAAATCTCTCCAACCATCATTTTCAAAACTTCCAATAGTATAAATTTGCGGATTTTGGATTTCCTCAGAAGTCATACATTATACAATTAGTTCATCTTTTAAATAATTGTCATAAAATAAAATATAGTTTGAATTATCTAAGGGGATAATCTATCCCTATCACGAGGGAATAAACATGCTTCCCGAACATTTGCTAATCCTAAAAGGACATGGGTAAATCTTTCAATTCCAATCGACCATCCTGCATGCGGAGGAGCACCAAATCTAAAACTATCTATGTAAGTCTTGAAGTCTTTTTTATCTAATCCTTTAGCTTTTAATCTTGCTTCTAATAATTCCGGTATATGAATTCTTTGCCCTCCAGAACTTATTTCCATCCCCCGATAGATTGCGTCAAAACCTTCGCTTAATTTTGAATTTGCATTTTCATCTTTAGGCATAATATAAAATGGTTTTCCAATCATTGGCCAGTCATACACAAAAACTAATGTATGCGGGAATAATTCATCAAGTTTTTTTTCAGAAGCACCGCTTAAATCATCGTCGCCACATTCGACACCTTCTTTATCCATTAATTCTTTAACTTCAGAAAATTTCATGTATTTTACATCCGGAATTTTTAATTTTACATCCAATAATTCTAATTCTTTTTTATTTTTCTTTAAAACCTGCTCTACAATATATTTTACTGCTCCTTCCATTTCATGCATAACAACTTTTGCATTTGCAAATGCAATTTCAATATCCATTTGTCGACATTCATTAAGATGCCTTACAGTATTATGTTTTTCAGCTCTCCAAACAGGAGTAATCGTTACAATCTTTTCTACAGCACAAGCAACCATCTGTTTATATAATTGAGGAGATTGTGCTAAAAATGCATCCTGTTCAAAATATTTTACTTTAAATAAATCAGTTCCACCTTCTGAACTTGCACCAATAATTGATGGTAAATGTACATCCATGAATCCTTTATTTACAAAATACTCTTTAAACGAAACTCCAATTGTTGATTGAATTTTAAAAATTGCCTGAGTTCTTTGTCGATGCAAATCTACAAACCGATAATCTAGACGTTTAGGTAATTCTGTCTTGGAAAAATCTGAAACATCTATTGGCAAATCCTCTGCCTTGGAAAGAACAATTATCTCCTCAGGATTAATTTCTTTACCTCCTACAGCTTGTTTTGAATCAACCATTTGACCTTTGACATAAACAACAGATTCCCGAGGAATTTTTTCCATATCATTAAAAATTTCTTTTGGGGTTTTTCCGTTTATTCCTGTAACTTGAATTAATCCGGAAATATCCCTTACAACAAGGAATTTTACTTTGCTTAAATCTCTTGTATTATGAACCCAACCAGCAAATTCTACTACTTGGTTTTTTTTGTCAAAAATATCTTTAATAAGAATTCTTTTTTCTTGCAATTTTACTAAATCAATTTTTGTCATTATTTTTATGATGAAAAAGGATATTTAAAGTTTGTTAAATATTAAGCATTATACTCCCGAGACAGATTAAATTCATAATTAATTCCATTGTAGGAGATTTTGGTTTTAGGAGGAAGCATACTTTTAACAAAAGAATTGAAAAGAGATTCATATTCCTGAATATCATTAGGCATTTTTTGGGTATAATCAATTAAGAGACTAGAACTTTTTAAATCTTCAAATGTTTCATGAATGACAAAACCAAAAAATAAATTTTCTTTTTTTATTATTTTTGCTAATTTAGGGTCTTGATTTTGTACAACTTTAAAATCTGTTTCAATCATTTCTAAATAATCTTTATCCATAACGGGTATAAAATTTAATTTTTTAAATTATGCATGATATTCAATGCCATAATTTATCTCGGTATAATTGTCATTTCCAAAAGAAAATTTTGTAGAAGGATTTGCAAAATCATTTAAAATCATTTCAAGATAAGAAAGATAAACTTTAGATTCAGAAGGGATAGGCATTTGATGATCAATAATAATGCTATTTGAATTAGTTGTTCCAAATAGTTCATCTAAAATTACAAGTCCAAAAAAAGAATTATCTTTTTCAATTAATTTTCCTAAAAAAGGATCAATTTTTTGAATTTCCTGCAGATGATTTGCAATTCGAGTTAAATATTCATAATCAGTCATTTTTAGCAATTACTCCATTCATATTTTGGATCAGTAAAAATATCAAGAAGTTTTTCATGATTCTCTAAATAATTACGCGAAGTTGTGTCTAACTTAGTGGTATAATCAATAAAAATACCGTTGTCACCGGGAAACTCAATCATCCCAATCCAAGTATTATCCTCAAGGATATTTTCTAAAATTCTTGGATTCCAACGATTAATATCATTTTGAGCAATATCAATTATTTTGTTGACAACTGATTGGTTGTGAGGATAATTCATTGTTTGACACATATTAATTAAAAAAATAAAGTGTCTTTTATTTATAAGAATTTATATTCTTTTTTTACGGATAGATAATTTTGAATTTCTAAAAAAATAAATACTCTTAAAATTTTTGTAGTTTATGCCAGATAATATTAAATTTGAAGTTATAAAGAAAATTGCACAAACAAAATTTAAAGTTCAAAATTTTAAAAATCTTTCAAAGATAGACAGTATTTCCCCGCCAAGTGTATTTATTGGCTCGAAACTTCAATACCCTTTGGTAAATGTGGGAATTTTATCTCCGTTAGAAAAAGACGAAAATGCTTGGGTTTATGATGATGCTAAATTTTGGTCAAAAAATAATTTTGAGATTCAGGATGTAATTCGTTTAAGAGAGGGACTTTTAAATTCAAAATTTCAAACGAAAGTCCAAGACTTAAAATTAAGCAATAAATTAATTAACATTGCACAAGAAATTGCAATTGCTTCTAAACCTGTTGATATTGAAATTGAATTAAAGAATAGATTAAATTTTGATAAAAAAGTTGACAGAGTTCTTACCCCATATGGTATGAAAGCACAATTGAAAGAAGCAAAAATAACTTCAAATGTTAAGGTTCATAAAATGGTAGATAAAGTTATTAATGATGAGATAAAAGCAACAGAGGGTATTCAAACTTTATATAAAAAAAATTTTAATGAATATTCTTTAAGCAAGATTTTAAGTGTCGGGGTTTTAGGTTTAAAGAAAAATAAAAAATTGGTTCCGACGAGATGGAGCATTACTGCGACAGATGATATAATTAGTAAGAAATTAATTTCAGAAGTTAAAAATTATAAATGGGTAGAAGATTATGAATTATTTTTTGGAGAATTTTTGGGCAATGCTTATCTAATTTTATTATTCCCGGATATTTGGAGTTTTGAACTTTTTGAACTTTATTTGCCGGGCAGTTCTTGGAATTTGTCTTGTGAAATAAAGGCTTCAACAGATTATGAAAATTATCATGGCAGAAAATATTATGCGTCGAATACTCAGGGAGGATATTATGCTACGAGATTGCCAATACTGGAGTATTTAAGCCAAATTAAACGGCAAGCAAGTGTTTTAGTTATAAGGCTTGAAAAACCTACATATTGGGCCTCTTTGGGAGTATGGGTTGTGCGTGAAAGTGTTCATAAGGCATTTGAAAATCGAAGCATGAAGTTTAAGGATAAAGAAGAACTTTTGTTGAGCACAAAAAAAATTAGTGAAATAAAACATCAATTTAATCCTGAAGAAATTTTTAAGAAAAGTATTTTATTAAAGGACATCCAAGCACAAAAAAGATTAGGGGATTGGATTTAGAAAATTATAAGAAAAATTTTATTGTTATCAAGACTAAAAAAATTCTTATTGTTCTGGGAATTATACCATAAATAAAAAAATTGATTAATTTCATTTTAAATGCTCCAGAAAGCCAGCAAAAAAGGACATAAGGAACAGGGGTAAGTGATGCAATTAATAAACTGATATTCCCATATTGCTTAAAAGTTTTGCAATATTTGTTATATTTTTTAGATTTGCAAAGTAATTCAATTTTACTGGATAATACATATTTGCCAAAAGAAAAGCTGAACAAACTTCCGATTAAACTTCCAATTGCACAAAATAAAAATACTATTAGATAATCTAAATTGAAAAGAATTCCAATTATTCCGGGAACTTCAGGACCAATCGGCTGATCTAATACGTCCATTAAAAAACTAAAGAAAAAAACAAAAAAATATCCTCCGTCTTTGATTTTTTCTTCGATAAAATGTTCAATTCGTTCCTGATTTAGAAATGCAATTAAAAAGAAGGATACATAAAAAATAAGGATATAGATTAAAAATTTCCGTGCTTCTTTCATAATGGATATAAATAAAAAGGACTAATAAATTTAACGACAAATAAATTAGTTGAAGAGATTAACATTAATCTTTTAAACCTTATTAATTTAATTGGAATATGGATTTTTTATGGCATGAAGTTACAGAAGAAGAAAAGGAAGATATTAGAAAACAGGCTAATAAAATCATTGATGATTTTTCTAAACAACTTTCGAAGGTTAAATTAAACGAAGATAAACCAATAATAAATAAAGATAAATTCTTAAAATCAGAAATCAAAGTCAGAGAAAGAAGCGAAGATGCTAATTCTAAACCGCTTAAACTAAATAAAGAAATCATGTTTGAAAATGCTCCTGAAAAAAGCAAGGATTCAATTATTGCGGAGAAGAAGATATGGTGAAGCATAAAATTTGCAAGCAAATTTTAACTCCGCAAAATCTAGCCTTGCCTACGCAAGGAAAACTAAACAAGATTTTGCAGGAGAAGAAGATATGGTGATGATAGACTCACATTTGCATTTGGGAGGAATTCCGTCTAAAGAAAAAATCTGGGGAAATTTTAGAGACTATGAAAAACTTGCAAAAAAAATGGGTATCTCAAAATATTGTGTTACCCCAATAGGTTTACCTGAAAATTTTACGAATCAAACTACACCCGATAATAATTCAGTGTTAATTGAAGCAAATAAAAATAGTTCAGTGATTCCAATCTATTGGTTTAATGTATTTGATTTGCCGTCTAAAATTGATAAAAAATATAAAGCAATTAAATTTCATCCGGATATTGGTAAAATTGAAATAGATGATAATAGAGTTATTGATTTTGTTAATAAAATAAATCTTCCAATCTTTGTGCATACTAATGAATCTAAAGATTATTCAACCCTTGGAAGAACATCTAATTTAGCAAGAAAAGTACATGTTCCAGTAATTGCAGTACATTCTGGTTCTGTTACTGGGACTTTTTTTAAATTAGATAATTATAATTTTCCGGAAAATGTTTATTTTGAAACCTCCGGAATTCAATATGCAGTGATATTAAAAAAAATTTATGAAAGATTTGGGGCAAACAAAATCATATTTGGCAGTGATTATCCTTTTGGAGACCCAAGGGTTTCTTTGGCAATGATTGATTCATTAGATTCAAAAAAAGAAGAAAAAGAACAGATGATTAGTAAAAATCTTCAGGAGATTTTAAGTTTAAAATGAAAATACAAAATAAACATACCGGAATGTATTTTGAGAAAAAATCTTTAAAGAAATATGTAGAACATCAACAAAATCCTTCAAATATTGCTGTTGCACAAATTCTTGAAAGAATTGCTCTTCAAGAACTTAAACAATTTTCAAGACCTTGGCATATTAGTGATTTGGGAGCAGGAGCACATACAGATAGATATGATTTATTATTTAATGAACTTTTAAAAGAACCGAAAGGACAAATTAATTGGGTTGATTTTTCTCCATTAATGATAAAATTAGCAAAAGAATATTTGCAACAAAATCCTGAAAGAAAACAAGTAATTAATTTTGTTGAAGAGGATGCTTTTAATTATCTTCAACGATTGGAAGATAATAAATTGAATATTGCAATTATGAAATATTCCTTTGACCATATTAAAGACCCTAAAACGTTATTTACTCTTTTGGCTCAAAAGATTATGCCTAATGGTTCTTTTATAGCAGACTTAAGCATTACAGATAAATTAAAATCTCATTCGACAAATGTTAAATATACATATAATGGAAAAGAAGTTCCATACGGAAAAACAATAGAATTGCGGGATGGAGATGAATTTGGATTAAAGTTTTTTAAGGAATCAGGAAACCCTGAAGGGGGAACAATTTCCGGAGCAGAGATTACTAAATATTATTATTCTAAAAAAACAATCGAAATGTTCGCAAAAAAACAAGGCTTTGATGTCTTTATCGGAGATTGGAAAAATTATGCAATTAATAAACAAGGGATAAATAAAGACCAAGAGGTTTTGGTTTTGAAGAAAAAATGAAAAATCAAAACACTTATAAAGAAAGCAGAGCATATTATTCTAACATGTTCCCCGGTGATCTTTTAGGTTGCCGGATGATTTTCTTTTTGGATTATAGGAGATTATTATGAATGAAACATTAGTTTTTGTTGATTCAGGATTTCTTTCTAAAATTTCAAAATATCTTGGAGAAGGAAAATATTTATCTTATGATTTAATTAAATTTGCCCAAAATCTAGCTAAAAAACAGAATTTAATTTGTAAAAAGATATTTTATTTCACAGCACCCCCTTTTCAAAGCAATCCTTCTACAATCCAAGAAGATGATAAAAAAAAGAAATATGATAAATTTATTTCTAAATTAAGAAAAAATTCCATCATTCAAATAGAAGAAGGAAGGGTGCAAAAAATAATTGAAAAAAGAAAAGAAGTATTTAAACAAAAAGGTGTTGATACATTATTAATTATGAGATTAAGTTTTGTTCCGATAGATTTTCCAGATATTAAAAAGATTATTCTTGTTTCGAGTGATACTGATTTTTGCCCAATCATAAATGAATTAAAAACTAAAAAAGTCGATGTGATACTTTCTTCTTATTATGAAAGAAAAAGACATTCAAAATTTTCTGTATCACATCATTTAATAGATTGTTGCAAAAATATTTCATATTTAACTAAAAATGATTTTACGGATGTTAGTTTAAAATGAAAACCGTCGAAAAATTAAAAAAATATTTAGAAGAAATAAAAAAGAACGACCAAAATGGTAAAAAGATAAATGCTATTTTGCAATTAAATCCGAATATCAATGAAGAAGCAAGAAAGATTGATGAAAAAATTTCTAAGAAAAAAGCCGGGAAACTTGCAGGACAGATTATTGTTTTAAAAGCAAATATTAATATTGAAGGGATGAATATTTCTTGCGGGTCTAAAGTATTAGAAAATTATAAAGCACCTTATGATGCTACTGTTGTTAAAAAAATTAAAGAGGAGGATGGGCTTATTTTAGGATTGACCAATTGCGACGAATTCGCTTGTGGTTGGAGCGGAGAGACTTCTGCATTTGGTCCTACAAAAAATCCGATTAATATTGAATTAGTTGCCGGGGGGTCTTCTTCGGGTAGTGGTGCTGCAGTTGCTGCTAATTTTTGTGATATGGCTCTTGGAAGTGATACTGGGGGAAGTATAAGGGTTCCTGCTTCACATTGCGGGGTAGTCGGTGTTAAACCAAGTTATGGTTTTGTTTCACGATATGGTTTAATTGATATGTGCATGAGTTTTGATCAAATCGGACCATTAACGAAAAATGTGCAAGATGCAGCATTATTGTTAAGCGTTATTCAAGGTTATGATGAATGCGATTCAATTTCTGAAGAATCAAAATCGATTAATTTGAAGAAAGTTGAAGAAATTCCAAAAAAAATTGTTGTGGGTTTATTAGATTTTGAAATTAGTAATAAAGAGATTCAAAAATTAATAGATGATAAAACAAAACAATTTTGCAAGAAATATAATTGGGAATTAAAAAAGATTAATATCCCTCATTTAGATTTAGCCATTGCGACATATTTTCCGATTGTTTATACTGAGTTTTATTCTGCAACCAGAAGACTTGATGGAAGACGTTATGGCAAAAAAGTTGAAGAAGCATGCGGTCCAGAGGTGTTAAGAAGAATTTTAGGGGGAAGCGAAATTACAAAAGCAGAACATCAAGGAAGAAATTATCATTTAGCTCTTCAAGCTCGGGAATTACTTAAGAAAGAATTTGAAAAGATTTTCAAGGAAGTAGATTGCATTATTTCTCCTGTTGTTCCAAGATTACCTCATAAAATTGGAGATAAAATTTCAAGTAAAGAGATGTTTGAATATGATGCTTTGACATCTCCGATGAATATTGTTGGCAATTGTGCTTTATCACTTCCTATCGGAGAGATAAATAAAATTCCTGTTGGAATGCAAATTGCCTGTGATAAGTTCCAAGACGAGAAGATGCTACAAATCGCAAGAAGCATTGAAAAATTACAACTTAGTTAAAAAAGTATTTATTTTTATTTCTTTATCAAGATTATTTTTGATTAGTTCATAATCGCTTGCTATCATTTCTTTTTTGTTTAATGTTGAATAATTAATTTTATCTTTTGTTGTTGCAGTTACAAAAATTAATAAGAACGAATGAATCTTTTTTTTGTTTTTTATTGTATGCTCCAAACTTACCGAATTTATTTTTGAAAATTTAGCATTAATTGAAAATTTTTCTTTCATTATTCTTTTTACAGAATCACTTATTTCTTCACCAACGAGTAATCTTCCTCCCGGCAAGGATAATTTATTTAAAAAAGGTCTTTTTTTTCTTTTTATTAAAAAAATCTTTTCTTTTTCTTTTATTGCAATTAAGATTACGGGTAATGCAGATTGTTTTGAAGAGAGATAAGGAATAATTTTTTGAGCAAATTCTGAAAGATAATAAAATTCTTTTTCTTTAATTAAGATGCCTTGATTTTCTAATTTTTTAAGATGGTATGCTAATTTATTTGATCGAGTTTTAACAAATTTTTCTATTTCGCTAAATTTTAGTTTTTTACTATATAAAAATGCAGATAATATTTTTTCTTCCATTACTCAATTTTTTTGAGGAACTATTTAAATATAATCATGATTGAAATTTTCCATGGTTGATAAAAATCTTACACATTATGTTACGGTTACAGGTATTGTTGTAAAGAACGGAAAATTTTTAATTGCTAAAAGGGCAGAATGGGAAAAAGCATTTCCAAATAAATGGACTGTTCCCGGGGGAAAATTAGAAGTTCTGGATTATGCTTTAAGAAAAAAGGATACTAGTGAACACTGGTATAATGTTTTAGAAGATCTATTGAAAAAAGAATTTATGGAAGAAGTCGGGCTTGAAATACAAAATATTGGGTATGTTACAAGCATGATTTATGTTAGGTCAGATAAAATCCCATGTTTAATTGTCAGCCTTTATGCAGAACCAAAAACAGACAAAATAAAATTATGCCCTGCATTGACAGATTTTAAATGGGTTAATTTAGAAGAAGCTAAAGATTATGATTTAATTGAAGGGATTTATGAAGAATTAGAAATGCTGAATGAAAAATTAAAGACAGATAATTTCAATAATGTAAAACAAATAATTTTTAAATGAACTAATCTAAACCATTTTATGGAAATAAATAAAAATAATTTTTCTATAATAGAAGGGATTGTTCTATCTTCTAGTTTTAAAAAAACTCCAAGTGGTCAAAGTTTTCTTAAATTAAAATTAGAAGGCCAAGATGGAATACAATGGATTCGAGATGATGGAAGAGTTAAACCAGGAGAGAGAATAAAAATTTATTATAAAAAAATTTTTAAAGACGAAACAAAAAATATAAAACATGAATTTGTTAAGGGTTATGATATTTTTGATGAAAAAAATGAGTTACAATATAAGGTCTTTCTTTAATTACAAAATTTTTTAAAGGATTAATCTATTATTATTTTATGAAATTTGTTATGGGAAAAAAGATATATTTTTTTGATTTTTTAAATTCAATTACTCAAGAGAATAAAACTGCAATTTTAACTCATAATGATATAGATGGAATTGCAAGTGCTATTTTTATAGAAGAAATTTTAAGTTCAAAAAATTTAAAAAAAAGTTTTATTGATTTTTTAGTTTACAAAAAAGATATGTATTCTGAGAAAATTCAGATGCTAAAAGATAAAGGAATCACAAGGATAATTTTAACAGATTTAAATGAAAATTCAGATTTAGAAGGTTTTAAAAGATTAAATAACGAGTTTGAGATTTTCATGATTGATCATCACCCAATAATGGAAGAGGTAAAGGATTATAAGAATATTTTGAAAACAAAATCAGAGTCTAAAGAAGGAGAATGTGCATCACAAATTGTTTATGAATTGGGCAAAGATGTTATTGATGAAGAAAAATATAAATGGTTAATTTGCAGTGCAATTATTGCTGATTATGTTTATCAAAAAAAAGAAAACTTAGAGTTCATCCAAAAGTTTTACCCGAAAACAATAGAAGAAAAAATTATGGAATCTGTTCCAGGAAAAATTACAATAACCATTGGCAATGCAATAATTTATTTTCAGGGAAAATTGCATGAAGTTTATGATTTAGTCAAAAAGGGTAATTTAGAGGAATTAAAAAAATATGAAAATATTATTGAAGGGGAAATTCAAAAAACAATTAAAGAATTTCATCAAAATGCAGAATATTATCCGGATAAAAATTTATATTTTTATTTCTCAGAACCAAAATTTAATATTGGTTCGATTGTTTCAAGTATTCTTTCCAATGAAGATGAAAATAAAATAATAATTCTTTCTACACCAAAGGATGATATGATTAAAATTAGTGCGAGAAACCAAAGTGGTAAAATTGATTTAAACAAATTTTTGAAAAAAGGAATTCAAGGTTTAGAAAATGCAGTTGCCGGGGGGCATGCAAAGGCAAGTGGGGCTAGTTTTATGAAAAAAGATCTGGATACATTCAAAAAAAACATCCTAAAATAGTTAGAAATATTTAAAAGCAAATTTTGCGAAAAAGATATATGAAAATAGGTGACGTGGAGATTAAATGGCTGGGTCATTCTGGATTTTTAATAACTAATTCGAAAGTTATTTACATTGATCCTTATAACATTAAAGAGGATTTGGTTAAAGCAGATTTAATATTAATCACTCATGGGCATTATGATCATTGCAGTTTTGCTGATATTCAAAAAATTGTCAAAGATGGAACGAAAATTATTCTAACAGCAGATTCACAAAGTAAAATTACCAGATTTGACATTCCGATAAAAATTGAAATTGTTGAACCAGGGCAAGAATTAGATGCTTTAGGGATTAAAATTTCAACATTTCCTGCATATAATATCAATAAACATTTTCATGCAAAAAATGAAGATTTAGTCGGTTACTTGATTAAAATGCATGATGTTTTAATTTATCATGCTGGTGACACTGACCTCATCCCAGAAATGAAAAAACTTATAGGTTATAAACAAGAAGGGAAAAAGTTTATTGCTTTACTTCCTGTTGGGGGTCGTTTTACAATGAGTGCCGAAGAAGCTTGTGAAGCAGCAAAGATTATCAAACCTACAATTGCAATACCAATGCACTATGGAAGCATTGTTGGAAGCGAAGAAGATGCTTTAGAATTTGTTGAATTATGTGAAGAAGAAGGGATTCAAGCAAAGATATTAAAAAAAGAATAAATTTTTTAAAAATCAAATTTCCCTAACTTTTCTTTTGAACCATATAAAACGGAAATAATCCAATCAAAAGAAAAATAAAGATAAATTTTTTATAAAAACCAAATTTCTCTAACTTTTCTTTTAATCTGGAAATTTTGAATCAATTAAATTAAAAGAAAAATAAAGTGAAATTCTTGAGAAGTTATTTGGAATTTCTCTAACTTTTCTTTTGAACCATATAAAACAGAAATAATCCAATCAAAAGAAAAATAAAGATAAATTTTTTATAAAAACCAAATTTCTCTAACTTTTCTTTTAATCTGGAAATTTTGAATCAATTAAATTAAAAGAAAAATATAAAAAACTAAATTGATATTAAATATTGATGAGAGTTAAATTTGGATTAAATGAATCTAAAAAATTTTAACTGAAGGAATGAAAATAAAATGATTCAAGATGAATTTTTACAAAGAAAAAAAGATATACTTTCAAAAGAAGATAAATCTTCTAAAGGAGACTGGGATAAAAGAATTATCGAACTTTGCGATAAAATAAATAGTTCAGAAAAATATTATACGACTTCTTCTTGTTCCGGCAGGGTTATTGTCATGCTTGATCAAGAAGAAAAGGGTCCGGGATTATTTGAATTTATTTCACATGATTTAATTGATTTGAAAACTTTGCAAGAAAATTTAAGTTTGATAAAATCAGATGATTTAATTAAGTTTAAACAAGAACAATGCATTTTACATGTAGCCTGCCAAACATTAGAAGATGCTACAGATTTAGTTGTTAAGGCACAATTAACCGGCTGGAAAAGGTCAGGGATGATTGCAATTGGAAAAAGATTTATGGTTGAATTAAATACTACTGAAAGATTAGAATTCCCGATAATGATTAACAATAAATGTTTAGTTAATGAAAAATTCTTGAGTTTGGTCGTGGAAAAGGCGAATAAAAATTTTATAAAGATGTGGGAAAAAACTGAGAATTTGAAAAAATTAATTTAATTATAATATTTTATTGAGGTCAATTAAAAACTATTTAAAAAGTACTTCTTTTTTTAATGTATAATCATATTTTATTAAAGGTGTCCCATTTTCAAAATAACCTTGTATGATTCCCTTTTTATAAACAAAAGATTCTCCATTAGAATTAAATTTGATAATATCACATCCGAATTCCATAAGTTTTTTTATTTCCGATGAAACATTCCCATGAATATCTTTAATCATCTTATTATAAGGATTAAGTATAATTTCAATTTTACTTGGGACTGATGGTTTTATCATCCATTCTTTTAAAAAATTGGATTTAAATAATTATCGAAAGATGATTTGCAAGACTATTTATTCAAGGTTCTGTAAAAAATAAAAAAAAATCTAATTTTTTATCACCAATATTTATTTAAATCAACAATCGTTGATTTTCTTATTATATTAATTTATTCAAAGTGCCAACCCGAATAAATTTGTTTAATAAGAGGTGATCTCTTTTTTTCTGCTAATGATAGTTGGAAATATATAAGCTATATAAAGATTTCGTCGAAAATCTACTATATATAAGTTTAAAAACTTCTGACAAAAACCCATAAGGGAGAAAGAAAAAAAAATGAATAATGAAAGGAGGTTATGAAGAAAAGATGGTACTCGATTTTGCAAAAGAGGCTATTCAAAACACAGCTACACATAGTATTAACTTTGATGAATTAAGAGCTGGTAAAGCTAGCATTAAAGTTGTTGGTGTTGGTGGTTGCGGATGTAACGCACTAACATGGCTTTTTAATAAAGGTATTAATGGTGCTACAGTTTATGCTGCAAATACTGATGCACTTCATTTAAGTGTAACTAAAGCTGATGAAAAGATTCTTATCGGTAAGGAACTTACAAAAGGTCTTGGTGCTGGCGGAAAACCACAAATTGGTA
The DNA here is from genome assembly GCA_035290465.1 of Candidatus Nanoarchaeia archaeon. GTDB lineage: Archaea > Nanobdellota > Nanobdellia > Pacearchaeales > GW2011-AR1 > GW2011-AR13. Next base: position 14,455 of record DATDUI010000093.1, read on the forward strand.
GAGAAGCTGCTAAGGAAGCGATAGTTGAATTAAAGAAAGTCGTTAGTGGAGCTGACATGGTGTTTGTATTAGCAGGTCTTGGTGGAGGTACAGGAACAGGTGCTGCACCGGTAATTGGTCATTTGGCTAAAGAAACTGGAGCAGTTGTAATTGCTGTTGTTACTATGCCTTTTGAAGCTGAAAAAGCTAGAGTTGATAAAGCTGAATTCGGACTTCAAGAACTAAGAGAATCTACTGATACATGCATTGTTTTAGATAATAACAGATTAGTCGATATTGCAGGACAATTACCTATTGAACAAGCTTTTGCTGTTGCTAACGAATTAATCAGTACAATGATTAAAGGTATTGTTGAAACAATTACTCTTCCAAGTTTAATTAACTTA
>DATDUI010000094.1:0-6136 GCA_035290465.1 Candidatus Nanoarchaeia archaeon
GAACATATCTACTGCTGTAGCAATGTAAGGGTTTGAACCTTTCATAACTCCATCAAAAGATAATCTTCCAGATAAAGTTTCAGTATAAGCAGGAAAAGTTTTATCCAGATAACAAACAATTTCTTTGTAGAGATTTTCATCAGTTATAAAATTTAAATCTTTTGAAGGAATACTAATTTTAGGTATCTCTCCCTCAGGGATTTTATCTGAAGGTTCTTCAACTTCCTCTTTAGAAGGTTTATAATTCTTCATCGCTTCTAAAATCTTTTTCAAATCTCCTGCTGAATCATTTGAAAGTTTTCTTTTAAGTTCATATTGTTCACCGAGTTGTTTTGTCATCTTTTACCCTCCAAAATTTCTTTAAATTTTTCACAAGCATACAAAAGACCAAGAGAAGCATTTGGATGAGTACATAAATTTGAATTTTCAATACCAGCTTTTATTAAACCCGTTTTAGAATCAAAACCAATATTAGTTTCAATAGAGTTTTTTATTCCCTTAGATTTTTGTTGTTCTCCTAAAATATAATACAAAAAACCAAGAGAAGCATTTGAAGAAGAGTATAAATCTGAATTTCCAACCCCATATTTTATCAAACCCGTTTTAGAATCAAAACCAATATTAGTTTCAATAGAGTTTTTTATTTTATTAGATTTTTGTTGTTCTCCTAAAACATAATACAAAAGACCAAGAGAAGCATTTGAATGGGTCCATAAATTTGAATCTCCAACCCAAGCTTTTATTAAACCAGTTTTAGAATCAAAACCAATATTAGTTTCAATAGAGTTTTTTATTTCATTAGATTTTTGTTGCTCTCCTAAAACATAATACAAAAAACCAAGAGAAGCATTTGGAGAAGAGTATAAATCTGAATTTCCAACCCCAGCTTTTATTAAACCCGTTTTAGAATCAAAACCAATATTAGTTTCAATAGAGTTTTTTATTTCATTAGATTTTTGTTGTTCTCCTAAAACATAATACAAGAGACCAAGAGAAGCATTTGGAGAAGAGTATAAATCTGAATTTCCAACCCCATATTTTATCAAACCTGTTTTAGAATCAAAACCAATATTAGTTTCAATAGCTTCTAAAATATTTTTTGACTTTTCTAAATCTGCAGTAATTGTAATTCCTTTCAAACCTTTTTCTTCAACTTCCTCTTTAGAAGATTTATAATTCTTCATCGCTTCTAAAATCTTTTTCAAATCTCCTGCTGAATCATTTGAAAGTTTTCTTTTAAGTTCATATTGTTCACCGAGTTGTTTTATCATCTTCTTCTCCCCCTAAAAATTTTATCTGTTAAATCAATCATTTTTTTTGTAATTCCTTTTCCATCTTCCGCAATAACAACTTCAAAACCTGCATTCTTTAAGTCATGAGTCATGTCATTAGGGGTTCCCATATGTAAATGAACATAATTATGTTTACTTGCAACTTCGATAAAATCACTTTTTATTTCATCCCAATTTAGCATCTCCAAAAATTTAATTAAAGCAAACTCTAAAATATGAGATTTATTCCTAAAGAACCCTTTTTGTAAAAGACTCTCGATTTCTTTTACTTTTTCCGTATCTATTGTAATTGAAAGTTTTTGTTTCATTATACTACTTTTCCAGAAATAATACTATTTAAATGTTTTGATTGTTGTCATTATTTAGGAATTACAAAAAGGATTAATTAACAAATTCTTCATAATAATCTTTATAATAGAATAATTCATAATAAAATTATGGTAAAAAAAGTAGAACATAAAGAAGACAGATTTTATTGTGAATTTCCAGGATGCACATTTTATTCAAATAATCCAGAGAAAGCACAAAAATGTCAAAATCAAGGATTAATTGGCCCAAACTTAAAACCAGGATTGGTTTTAGGAGGAGAAGGTTACAAAAAAACTTATGTTCATAATGAAGAAAATAAATTAATTGAAGGCTTACCGGAAATAGAGATTTATATTTTAACAGGAAATTCTAAACCTATAGGTCATAATAAAGTTTATTTATTTAATGAATTAAATTTTAGAACCCCAAGAGGAATATTCTCTTCACAAGAAGAAAGAGAAAAATATCAACACGGAATAAAACATAAATGGACATTTTATGAAGAACAAATTTCAACAGATGAACTAGAATCAAAATTAACATTTAGTTGGGTAACAAATCCTATTGGAGATATGAAAGAATTAACAGGGGAAGAATTTAATAAAATTAAAAAGTTTATAGAAACACACCCCGAAGCACAAAAAGCAAGAGATTTTTTAAAAACACAAAATCTTGAAGGACAATTAAAATATGATAATTCTTGGGTAAAAAAAGTTCTTCAAAAAAAATGGGATGACCATTATGATTAAATTAACATTTTAATTTATAATAATCCTTAAATACAAGTTCTACCACAAAAAAATATGGTAAAAGAAATCTTGGAACCAAAATATTTATGTGAATATCCCGGCTGTTGGGAAAGATATAAGTCTTGGCAAGAAGCAAAAGACTGTCAGGATCAAGGACTAATTGGACCAAACTTAAAACCAGGATTGGTTTTAGGAAAATCAGGATATAGAATGATCCCAATAAAAAATGAAGACAAAGATAACGAAACAATTCCAGGTTTGCCGGAAATTGGAATTTATATCCTCGTAAAAGAGATAGAACCAAAAGGACATGAAAGGCAATACGATTTTTGCAATGTATCATTTGGTCGCCCATCTTGGATGTTTGATGAAGAAGGACAAGATTATATTTCAGGTAAAAAGCATATATGGAAATTTGAAAACAATCCAATTTCAATAAACAATTTAGAATCAAAATTAACATACAATTGGGTAAAAAATAATTCATTAATAAAAGAATTATCAGAAGAAGAATTTGAAAAAATAAAAGAATTTATTGAAACACATCCGGAAGCAGAAAGAGTAAGAGAAATTTTAAAAGAGAATAATATAGAAGAACTAAGGGGTAATAGTCCTTATATAAAAAAAGTTCTAAAGAGAAAGTGGGATGAAGATCATAGTTGAATATTTGAAAGATAATTTTTATAAAGTATTGAATTTTAATACAAACATATGGATTTAAAAAATAAACCATTTTGGTTAAAAATTGGACTTATTGGTCTTGTTATTGGATTAATTGCAGTATTACTTTTTAATATTGAAATTACTAGTATGCTCGGAGTATTGTTGGCAATTGCCTCATGGGGACCAATCTCACTAATTATGAGTATTTTAATTCCTAAAGTAACTTCTGATACTGCAGGAGGGATTGGAATTTGGTTAAGCCCAATTGTTTATTTTTTATATGGTGCAATTATAGGTCTTATTATAGATAAAATTAAATAAAAATATTTGAAAAATCAAATTTAGAACCAGGATTAATTTTCATGAATATTTATTGAAAGATTATTTCAACCAAAAGATTTAGAAGAAAAAATAAGATTACCAAAAAAAGAATTTTTAAAAATTAAAAGATTCATTGAAACACACCCAGAAGCAAAAGAATATTTAAGAAAGTATAATCTTGAAGGACAATTAAGAAATTAGGACCAAATAGTTATTTAAACAAAGATTTTCTTTTATTTCTATGAAATATTTAATAATTTTAGGAAGAAATATAGAATTATCAGTAAAAGAAGTAGAATCTTACTTAATTAGGATTAACAATCCTTTACTAAGTTATAAAATTAACAAAAATGCAATTTTAATAGAGGTTAAAGATAAATTAAATAATATTATTGAAAATTTAGGGGGAGTAATTGCAATAGGGGAAATTTTAGCTTCTGGAAAAATAGAAGAAATTACTAATGACTTAAGTGGCAAAGAACTTTATTTGGGTCAAAAGAATAAATTTAATTATGTTTTATGGAATTATTCAAAAGAAAAAATTGATGAAATATCTATTTATTTAAAACAAAAATTTAGATTCGAAAAATTAAAAGCAATTGAAAAAAAATTAACCGGAAAAGTTAAACTCCAAAATGGAGAGATAGTAGATAACCTTGTATCAAATTTAATTGAAGAAGAATATTTCTTATTTAGTAAAGACGATGAAAATTATTTTGGAATAATAACACAAAAATGCAATTATGAAGAATTAGAAAAAAGAGACATGAATAAACCAGTAAGACGAGAATCGCTTTCAATATCACCAAGACTTGCAAAGATATTAATCAACCTTTCACTAATAAAAAAAGGTGAAACATTAGTAGATCCATTTTGTGGGATAGGAGTAATTTTACAGGAATCACTAATTCAAAATTTAAAAGTTATAGGAATTGATAAAGACAGAGAAGCAATTAAAGGAGCAAATCAAAATCTTTCATGGGCAAAATTTAATAGAGAAAATTATCTATTAATAAATAATGATTCAAGTTCAGTCAATATTGAAAAAGCAAATGTTATTGCAACAGAACCAAATTTAGGAGATATTTTAAAAAAAATTCCAACAAAAGAAAAAGCACAGGATATACAAGAAGGATTCGAAAACTTAATGATTCAAGTATTAAATAACTTAAAAAATAAAATTTCAGGCAAGATAGTATTTACTGCCCCGGATATTAGAATCGGAAAAAAAAGAATATCCTGTAACATTGAAAGGATTTTAGAAAGAACAAAACTAAAATTAGTAGAGGGATTTCCAATAAAAGAATTTAGACAAGGACAAATTGTTGGAAGAGAAATATTTGTTTTGGAAAGATAAGCATTCTACAAAAAGTGTGTTAAACAATAAGATTTTACTTAAAGGTAACAATTATTTTAATAATGATTTGAGAAGAATAGAAAAAATTCAAATAAAGAAATAAAAAAGCGTATTAATCATAAAAATTTTAATGACTAAAGGAAAATTATTACTTTTGTAATAATGGGGGCGAATAACTTCGTGGTAGAAACGATAATCCACAAAGTTTCGTGCGAGGTTATGAGAAAGTGGGAAAAATTCAAGATTAAAAAGGGGATTTGTTAAAATCTTTTGACACACTTTTTCAAACAAAGAAATTCAGGGGAATAGTTAAAATTTTTCATACGCTTTTTTTATCCACAAAGTTTTAGATAAAACATTCAAATAAAAAAGTTTATAACATTCACCAAACTCTAATCATAAAGAGGAGAATCATGCAAAAAATAATACTTAAAGAGAATCTTAATGAATTAATTAAGACTTGGATTAAAAAATATGAAATTATTGCACCAGTAAAAGAATCAAAAATTTCTCGTTTTAAAAAAATAAATTCACCAAATGAAATATACAATTGCTTATTGACAGATATCCCCGCAAAAACTCATTTTATTCCAGAAGGAGAAACACTTCTTGAACACAAAGATAAAAAAACAATTGAAATTGAAGGAAAAATCAAAAAAACAATTTTATTCGGACTACGAAAATGCGATTTAAATGCAATTCAAGTAGTTGATAAAGTAATGTTTGACAAAAATTATATTAATAAAAGAAAAAATACAACTCTTGTCGGATTTTTTTGTGAAAATCCGGACAAATATTGTTTTTGCAATTCAATGGAATTACAGGATTTTTATGATTTATATTTTTATCCTCAAGGAAAAAATTATATTATTAGTATCGGCTCAAAAAAAGGAGAACAATTAGTAAAAAATTTACCCGAATTAAAAAAAGAAATAAAAATTCCAAACCCAAAAAATTTTAAAAAATTAAATACACTAGATATTGAAAAATATTATAAAGATGAAAGATGGAAAGGGGATGTAAGAAAATGTCTAAGTTGCACAGCATGCACAGCCTATTGCCCAACATGTAATTGTTTTGACATAAAAGAATTAATAAATTCAGATATAAAAACTATTCAAAGTAAACGATTTCATTCTTCATGCATGTCTAAAAATTTTTCACTTGTTGCAGGAGGAAAATCATTTAGAGATTCTCGTACTTCACGATTTAAACATTTTGTTTTTCATAAGGTTTTATATTTCAAAAAACAAAAAGGAAGACCAATGTGCATTGGTTGTGGAAGATGTTTAAGAGTCTGCCCAACAAAAATTGATTGGGTCAACACAATAAATAAAATGAATAGAAAACCATTATTTAATTTTTCAAGATTTTCATTTAAAAAATTAAAAGAAACTAACAAATAAAATGATAGGATATATGCCAAAAAAATTCAAAATAAAAAG